>DATMPR010000081.1:0-20785 GCA_035567575.1 Bacteroidia bacterium | reverse complement strand
TTGAAAAAATAATGAAACCTTACGAAATAAATAATCTTTATATATACTTATTACTTGTAATTATTAGTTCTATATTAATTCCAATAATAAGTTTTGAATTATTTGAGAAACAATTTCTCAAATTGAAAAAGAAATTTGAAGTAATAAGGATAAAAAAATAAGGGATTTGGCGAAAGATAAAAATTTTGAATAGATTAATTATGTTTTCATTTTTTGTTTAAAATTATTAGTTCGGACAAGGTGTTGTTATAGCCGTAAAACTACCCGAACCATTATCGGTTATAGTTGTTCCTGCGTCCAGTAAAACAAAATCATTTGCCCAAAAACTTACATTACTGCTAGTATTAATATTGTCACTGCAACCAGAACCTCCTATACTTATGGATTTTTTTACTTTACTAACGTAAGTACCGGGATTAAAATTACTGCAAAAGCTTACGGCTGTGCTACAATCAGGTATAAGTTTCCAATAATTAAAATAATAATATTTTGGAAATACCGTAGGTTACATCAAATGTATCCTTATTTATTCAACTACCAAATGGTAGTTACATTTTTCTGCATTTAAAGTCACTTTCGTTAAAGAAATGGCTAAATCACGAAATAAGGCTTTTATTTCATCTGTTGCGGAAAGATTAAAAGAAGTAAGAGAACAAAAAGGTTTTACCCAGGAAATTGTTGTTTATGATACAGGTATCAATATTGGGCGCATTGAGAGCGGCCGGCGTGATATTTCTTTAACCACTATTAAGGCCCTTTGCGATTATTATGAGATATCCGTGCAAGATTTCTTTAAAAAAGGATTTTAAGTGCTATTCCCTTTTTGGTTTAGAGGTTATTTTCCTCCATTAGTGTATATTTGTTATCCAATAACACTATGTTAAAGATTTTCCATTTACAAACTACTTTTTATGCTATTTCATTGCTCTTTTTATCCTCCTGCAGCAGCGGCGGATTTGATGTTGAGGGTTTTGATCCTTTAGCAAATTATACTCAAAAGAAAAATGATTCTGTTTATGTTATCAAAGCTGATCTTAGCAATTCCGTTTTGTATGGCATAGAAATTCCTACAGCTAAGCAATTACCCAATGGCAAATTCGCTTTTTCTTTCAAGCTTGATAATAATAGCAAACCACAATATTTTTATTATAAACTTTATTATCAAAATGAAAGTTACAAATGGAATGAAGGTGATTCTCTAGACGATGAAAATTTTTATGGAAGTTGGGAAGAGGCTGATCTGGAATTTAAACGTGCTTTTGTTAATGGAGAAACCACGGTTGTGGATAGTTTTAAAATTATCGGAAATCCCCGTGATGAAATTATGTATTATGGCGCTGATCCCGAATATGGAAAAGTGAGCGATACTTTGCTTGCAAAATATATTGCGAGAGTTAAACGGGAAGCCGATTGGTATAACAGTGTTGTTGAAAAATCGAAATTCAACAAAGTTTCAATCAATGAACAGCTTTATTCGGAAGCTTTATGGGGAATAAATTATAAATTTCAAAACGACAGTACTTATAACAACCGCTGGAAACGAAATCCCCGGATGGGAAATTATAAATTTATGTTAGTTGTTTGCAACAATGAAGATCTTGCAAAAATTCCGGACGAAGTGCGGCGGATTTCTTTAAAAACAAATAACAAATTCACAAATCCTTTTACTTATTTTTTACATAAAGATCGCAACGATCTGCCAGGAACAAAAATCATTCTGTCTCAAAAACAATTATCGGTTAGTGCAGATTTAAATTTGGGATCGGGTATTTATGCTAATCCCTTTAACATAAAACAAGGCAAAAGTAAAGAATATTATAGCAACAGCTGTACAACTTCAGATTGGCTTTATAGAAAAGCGCAATTTGAACAATACTTCCATCACATAAATAAAAATTGGGAGTTTGTAAATATAAAAGAAGTGCGTGATGTAGTTGAAGAGAATTTAACGCGCGAACAGTATCAAAATTTGATTAATGAATATAACAAAAGCAAGAACTTCGTCCACACATTTGCGAGCGCACCCGATTGTCCATGTAAAACGGTAAAAAGCGACAGCCTCAGTAATTCCATAACCATTTTTAATCCCGGAAATGAAAATGGCTCCTATAAAAAAGAACACGTTGGAGTTATTTCGCGTATTGGTTTTACTTATGGAAAATGGCGTGCTAAAATTAAATTTCCAAAAATAATCAGTAAGGATAATGTGTGGAATGGAATTACAGCCGCATTTTGGTTAATTTTTCAGGCAGATGAAAAATGGAATTTGAGAAGAAATTGCAATGCAGAGATCGCGTACATTCCAAAACACGTTCCCGAAGGACCTGAATCAGTAAAAGAATCTCAACGAAGAGTTACTTATTCTGAAATTGATTTTGAAATTTTAAAAGAGTCTAAATACTGGGTCAAGAGCGCGTATGGTAATAAGCCTGACTATCCGAAAGAAGATGCTTCGAAGAATAATGATATCACCATTTGTTGTACTAATTGGGATATGGCTTGTCATGAACCAAAAAATTTTATTATCGGGGCAAAAGAGGTTGATGTGGAGGGTTACAAACATGAATTTTGCCGCTGGGATTATTTTAATAAACTGGTTACAGCAAAAAAACCGGCGCCGCATGCAGAGGTTTTCAATGATGATTTTTATTATTTTGAGATCGACTGGCAGCCTAAGAGAATAATTTGGCGGATCGGTAAAGACAAAAATAATTTAAAAGAAATTTGCCGGATGGAGGGAACAATGACGAGTATACCGAATAATCAAATGGTAATGGTAATGTCGCAGGAATTTCATTATCAGGAATGGTGGCCCACTGCTCCATTCTTGCAAAATTTCATACCTTTCCCGAAAAATAATTTAACTGGTAAATTACTGGAGGTTGAAATTGAATAATGGTTTTTAGCAGCGTCATATTTTTGTCTTTTTTCTTTCCAATTGTTTTTGCGATTTATTATCTGCTACATACTAACGTAAAAAATCTCTTTCTATTAATTGCCAGTATTGTTTTTTACATGTGGGGCGCTCCCAAATTTATTTTTGCAATTCTTGTTACCACAACGTTAGATTTTTATTTGGTAAAAACACTTTATAATTCTACCACAGAAAAGAAGAGAAAATTATTTTTAGTTCTTTCCATTTGTTTAAACGTTGGAATGCTGTTCTATTTTAAATACTGCAATTTTTTCATTGATAATGCAAATGCAATTCTTCATTTATTTACAGAGAAACAAATTCAGTGGACAAAGATCATTTTACCGATCGGGATTTCCTTTTATACTTTCGAGAGTTTGACTTATGTTATTGATGTTTACAGGAAAGTGCATAAGCCCTTAAATAATTTCTGGCAATATCAAATGTATATTTTAATGTTTCCAAAGCTAATTGCCGGTCCTATTATCCGTTATCACGAAATTTCTGATCAAATAACAGGAAGATTAGGAAAAGAAAATGCAGATGATTTCCTGACCGGTTTTTTCAGATTTGTAATTGGCTTAAGTAAAAAAGTGCTAATTGCAAACACAATGGCGGCAGTAGCTGATGATGTTTTTAAAACCAACATCAGCGATTTAAATACTCCAATTGCATGGCTGGGAATGCTGGCTTATACATTTCAAATTTATTTTGATTTTAGCGGGTATAGTGACATGGCCATTGGGATGGGAAAAATGTTAGGTTTTAAGTTTCCTGAAAATTTTAATAATCCATACACTTCAGGAAGCATTACCGAATTCTGGAGGCGATGGCATATGACCTTAGGAAGCTGGATGAAAAACTATTTATATATTCCACTTGGCGGAAATAAGGTAGATTCGAAAAAACGTTTATATTTTAATTTGTGGCTGGTGTTTTTATTATCCGGATTTTGGCACGGTGCAGCATGGACGTTTATTTTTTGGGGCATTTACCATGGAGTTTTACTAATAGCGGAAAGAGTTTTTTTATTGAACATTTATAAAAAATTAGGAAAAATTATTCCGGTTATTATAACTTTCTTGCTTGTTGCCTTTGGATGGGTATTTTTTAGAGCCGATAGTTTTAAATACGCCGCCAAATTTATAATTAAATTATTTTCATTTAATTTTAATACGGGCAATATACTTTTAGATACCGAATTTATTTTTTACTTTATTCTGGCTTTTATATTCTCATTTTTTACATTATTCAACATTGGTAAAAAAATCCAGGAAAGCATCTATTTTGGCAAGTATAACGGATTAAGTTATTTAATAAGTACTGTTTTAGCTATCGCGTTTTTTATGATCTGTTTAGGCGCCATTACATCAAGTACATTCAATCCATTTATTTATTTTAGATTTTAATGAACACAAGGTTCAAATATTTTCTAATTACATTGGTTGCAATTGCGCTTTTTACGCCATTACTTCAATTCAAATTGGATCTGTTTGAAACCGCTAAGCTTGAAGGTGATTTAAGCATTGCACAAAAACCTGAATTTAAAAAAGAAGATTATTGGAATTTAAAATGGCAGGAAGACTATACCAAATATTATAATGATAATTTTGGCTTCCGTTCGTGGTTTGTTCGTTTAATAAACCAATTTCGTTTTTCTTTTTTAAACATGGCTAAGGCTCCGGGAGTTGTAATTGGTAAAAACGGTGAATTATTTATTGAATCTTACATAGATGATTACATTGGACGTAACTTCATCGGTAGAAATAAAATTTCTGAAAATGTAAATAAAATTAAAACTTTACAGGATTCCTTAAAAGCAAGAGGAAAAGATCTGGTTGTGGTTTTCGCTCCGGGAAAAGCTTCTTTTTATCCGGAATTAATTCCCGATACTTATATCAACAAAAAGAAAGACAGCACTAATTATAAAATGTACGCTGATCTGTTTCAAAAAAATTCGGTGAACTTTATAGATCTTAATAAGTGGTTTGTAGATAACAAAACCAAATTTAAATATCCTGTGTATCCAAAAAACGGCACACACTGGAATCATTATGGCATGTCGCTCGCGCTCGATTCCCTATTAAAATACATCGAGAAAAAAAGAAAAATAAATTTGCCTGATTTTGATTTTAGCGTTGTAAATTATAATAGCAATTTAAAAGGGAATGATTATGATGTTGGGATCTTATTAAATTTACTTTCTCCGGTTGAAAAAGAAGCTTGTCCGTATCCCGCATATAAATTCAAAGTTACAAAAGGATACACAAAACCGGATGTGCTTGTTGTTGGTGATAGTTACTGGTGGTGCATGGTTGGGGATGATCTTCCGATAAAGTTTTTCAGGGAAGATGAATATTGGTTTTATAACAAAGACCAATATATTCATAACGAAAAACGCGCTGCAATAAAAGATCTGAATTTAAGCGCTTCATTAGTTCAGCGCGACGTAATTGTTTTAATGGCCACCGAAGCTACTTTCTATATGTTCCCTTATGGTTTTGTTGATCGTGCGTATAAATTGTATTGCGATGACAATTCCAAACGTTATAAAGAGATCACTACAGACATGTTACGTAATAAAGAATGGTTTAACAGTATAGTAACTAAAGCCATTGATAATTGTTTATTTGTAGATGAACAGATCAAAAGAGATGCCGAGTTTATTATTAGTGATGAGCTGTTCAAATATCAGGAGCAAATTGAAAAAAACATTCACGACATAAAAAACAATGAGCAATGGATGAGAGATATTAAACAGAAATCCAAAGAGAATGGCGTTTCAGAAGAAGAACAAATTAAAAAAGACGCTCAATGGCTCTATGAACAAAACAAGAAAAAATAACAATATGTTCTTGCGCTTTTACAAATAAGGAATTCTTGTTTTAAATTCGACATGGAAAAATCAGAAAAATATAAAACAAGCTTACTGTTTGGAATATTATTTTTCTTGTCACTTCCTCTATTACAGAATATTTTTCATTTCAAAAAAAACATTAAGCCGCTTAACGGGGACTATTATCAGGCCAATGATACATTGCTCACGTTGCAATCATGGTTAAATGGAAGGTATCAGATAAAAAAAGAAGAAATGATTAATGCCTATTTTGGGTTTCACAACTATTTCATTCGTTTACATAATCAAATAGATTTTGAATTATTTCGTAAGTCAAATACAGATAGAATTTTAGTTGGCAAACAAGATTTTTTATTTGAAACAAGCTATATTGAATCGTATTTCGGAAGGAATTTTGTTGGTAAAGAAAAACTTGAAGAAAAATTTCAAAAATTAAAAAGCATTCAAGACTATCTGGCCACACAAAATATTTTTCTGGAAGTTGTTTTTGCCCCCGGTAAAGCATCGTATTATCCCGAATTTATTCCGGATAATTGGCAAAGCAAAAAGAAATTAAGTAACTATGAGTACTGCCGTTCGCTGTGTAAAAAACTCAACATTACATTTATTGATTTTAACGCCTGGTTTTTGCAGAAAAAAAATATTTTGAAATGTGCTTTATATCCCAAAACCGGATTTCACTGGAGTAATTACGGCGCATTTCTAGCTGCTGACTCCTTGAGTAAACACATTGAAAAGATGACAGGCTTAAATCTTGGGGATATTATTTTAGATAGCATTACCGTATCTCATTCGCTAAAAAAACCTGATGAAGATATTTCAGAGGCCATGAATCTTTTTTTAAAAGTCCCCGCTTTAACAATGCCTTATGCCAATTATAGCTATCATTATAATGGTCAATCGGTGAAGCCCAAAGCGCTTTTTATTGGCGACAGTTATTTTTGGAATTTGGATTATCAGGGATTAACAAATAATTTATTTACGGATTGTAAATTCTGGTATTATAATCATGCTGTTTTTCCGGAATCAGAAAAAGTGAGAGAAGTAAAAAAATTAAATTTGGCGGAAGAAATAAAAAAACAGCGGATCATTGTTTTAATGGCAACTGAAAACAACATTCAAAATATTGGCTGGGGATTTATTGAACAAGCTTTTGATTTATACAAAGAAGATCTAAATTGAAAGAAAATAACCAATCGTTTTTAACAAATCTTCTCTTATAACTCGTAATTTTCCATTCTTTTTTACGTTAAAATCCTAAACTTTTTTGTATTATCTTTGTACAATGGAATTTGTGAAAGGATCGGGAGTTATACCGGGTGAATTATTAGCCAAAGTAAATAGTCCCGACGATCTAAAAAAACTCAGCGAAAATCAACTAGAGCAATTCTGTACTGAATTACGCCAGTTCATTATCGATATAGTTTCTGTAAAAGGCGGACACTTCGGTGCTTCTTTAGGCGTGGTTGAATTAACTACCGCCCTTCATTATATTTTTAATACTCCCTACGATCAATTAGTTTGGGATGTTGGCCATCAGGCTTACGGACATAAAATTATAACCGGCCGCCGCGATAATTTTCACACAAACAGAATTTACAAAGGCATAAGTGGTTTCCCGAAACGCAGCGAAAGTGAATATGATACTTTTGGTGTCGGCCACTCTTCCACTTCAGTTGGCGCAGCTTTAGGTATGGCAGTTGCTTCCAAATACAAAGGTTTAAAAGATAAGCATCACATTGCTGTTATTGGCGATGGAGCCATGACTGCGGGTATGTCGTTTGAAGCGTTAAATCACGCGGGCGTTGAACACGCTAATTTATTAGTCGTGTTGAATGATAATTGCATGAGCATTGACCCGAATGTTGGCGCATTAAAAGAATATCTAACGGACATCACCACTTCCCACACATACAATCACATAAAAGATGATGTTTGGAATATGTTAGGGAAATTAAGTGCGTTTGGAAAAAGTGCACAAGATATTGTTTCGAAGGTTCAGGCTTCTATTAAAACTTCATTGCTCAAACAAAGTAATTTATTCGAATCGCTTAACTTCCGTTATTTCGGTCCGGTTGATGGGCACGATGTTGTTCGTTTAACAAAAGTATTAGCCGATCTGAAAGATATTCCCGGTCCAAAAATTTTACACGTTCTCACTAAAAAAGGTAAAGGTTATAAATTTTCTGAAGAAGGAAATGAAACTACATGGCATGCGCCGGGGTTATTTAATAAAGAAACCGGAGAAATAATTAAAGTCGCTCCTAAAGAACCTCAGCCTCCAAAATATCAGGATGTTTTTGGTCACACTATTGTTGAATTAGCAGAGAAAAATTCGAAAATAATGGGAATTACTCCCGCTATGCCTTCAGGATGTTCGCTAAACATAATGATGAAAACGATGCCGAATCGTGCATTTGACGTTGGTATTGCGGAACAACATGCTGTTACGTTTAGTGCCGGATTAGCAACACAAGGATTAATTCCATTCTGTAATATTTATTCTTCATTCATGCAGCGTGCATACGATCAGGTTGTGCATGATGTTGCTTTACAAAAATTAAAAGTTGTTTTTTGTTTAGATCGCGGTGGAATTGCAGGCGCGGATGGACCAACACATCACGGCGCTTTTGATCTTGCTTATTTCCGCTGCATACCAAACATGATCGTGAGTGCGCCAATGAATGAAGAAGAGCTGCGCAATTTAATGTACACAGCTCAATTGGATGAAATTGATGGCCCGTTTAGTATTCGTTACCCTCGTGGAAACGGCGTAATGGTAAATTGGAAAACACCATTTCAGAAATTAGAAATTGGGAAAGGCAGAAAAATAAAGGACGGTAAAAATATTGCTATTTTATCAATTGGACATCCCGGTAATTTAGTTACAGAAGCAATTACACTTTTAGAAAAAGAAAATATTTTACCCGCACATTACGATATGCGTTTCGCGAAACCAATTGATGAAATTTTATTGCATGAGGTGTTTAGCAAATACAAAAAAATAATTACGGTTGAAGACGGAACAATTGTTGGCGGTATTGGTTCCGCGATCTTAGAATTTATGGCTGATAATAACTACAACGCACACGTAAAACGCTTAGGCATGCCCGATCATTTTATTGAGCACGGTGAGCAAAAAGAATTGTATGAAGAATGCGGCTTCTCGCCAAAACATATTGCTGAAACAGTTATCGAATTGTTAAGCGAAAAGAAAAAATCTAAAGTTTCTTAATACAAAAAGGGATTGTTTTCCTTCTCAAAACCAATTGTGGTCGGTTGTCCGTGACCATTGTAAACTTTTACATCATCCCCTAACGGAAATAAATTTTCTTTAATTGAACTGATCAAAGTATCATAATCGCCTCCCGGCAAATCGGTGCGGCCAATACTTCCGTAAAATAAAACATCACCTGCAATAATAAATTTTTGTTCCTTGCAATAAAAAGTAATGCTTCCGGGTGAATGTCCCGGCGTAAATATCATTTCGAGTTTGCTTTTTCCAAATGAAACAGTTTCACCTTCTTTTAAAAAAATTTCAGGCAAAGGCGATTCTTCGCAGGGCAATCCATACATATCTGCAACTTGTTTATGGCGTTCCAGATAAGGCAGATCATTTTTATGAACCTGTGGCAATAATTTCCATGTATCAAAAACAAAACTATTTCCATTTATGTGATCGATATGCGCGTGTGTTAACCACAAATGCTTTAATTGCAAATTATTTGATACAATAAAGTTTTTCAACTGTTCGTGTTCAGCAGCCGAAGTATTCCCCGGATCAATAACAACTGCTTCTTTAGTTTCATCCCACAACATATATGTGTTTTCCTGAAAAGGCCCGAAAACGAAAGATTTTATTTGGATCATAACAATAGTAATTTTTTCTTGGCAAAAGTAATGATTTGTCCTATGCTTAATTTTAAAAGATCAGTAATTCATTGACCAATTCTTAAATGGTGTATATCAGTTAGATAAAGCTAAATTTTAACAATCATTTTTAATAATAAATTGCTGATATTTGCGTTTTATATATCTTGAAACGCCTAATACTCATATTTTTTGTTTTTCTAGTGTTTTCGAATTTGCAGGCTCAAAAGCGCCATCGCAATTTTAAACAACACGAAATCGGTATTTTTGTTGGCGGATCGTATTACATTGGCGACTTAAACCCCAGCAGACATTTTTTTCTATCACAACCCGCGGGCGGAATTTTTTACAGATTTACACCTAATTACCGTTATGCGTTTAGGTTCGGTTATACGTTTGGAAGTATAATGGGTGATGATTCGCAAAGTGAAGATCCCGATCAGCGCAAACGAAATCTCAATTTTAAATCTCAGATCAATGATTTTAATGCTAAGGCTGAATTTAATTTTTTAGAATACCGGATCAGTAACGATAAGTATAGAACTACTTTTTTTATTTTTGCGGGAATTAATGTTTTTCATTTTCATCCAATGGGAAATTTGGGAGGCGGCCAATGGGAATCTTTGCCCGAATTAAGAACAGAAGGAGAAACTAAAAAATATAGTTTATGGCAGGTCGGAATTCCGTTTGGAGTTGGAATAAAATTAAATGTATCAAAAAAAATTGGTATTGGTTTAGAATGGGCACCGCGCAAAACATTCACTGATTACCTTGACGATGTAAGCGGAAAATATCCAAATCCTGCAGTAAATCCTGCTAATGGCCCAAAAGGAGCACTTTTTTCAAACCGCACTTTAGATGGAGGAGACGTTATAAACGCACAACGGGGAAACCCGAGAACTAAAGACTGGTATGTGTTCTTTGGCCTCACCTTAAATATCAAATTAACCCTTAGCCCCGAGCCGTGTTACGCTACAGGATTTGATTAATCACAAAATTCATTAAAAGCCCTGCAAATACTTATAAAACACGTCTTATAGAGGGCATTTTAGCCGTTTTTTGCTAAATTTGCCCGCTTTTAGCGCCTCAATGAATTTGATAAATAAAGATAAAGTACCTCAGCATGTTGCTATCATTATGGACGGTAACGGCCGCTGGGCAAAACAACAAGGAGAAAACCGGATCTTTGGTCATCATGAAGGCGTTAATTCTGTTCGTGAAATTGTTGAAGCCGCTGCGGAAGCCGGTGTAAAATATTTAACGCTTTACGCATTTAGCACCGAAAACTGGAATAGGCCAAAAGAAGAAGTGGATGCTTTAATGGAGCTGCTGGTTGCAACAATTAGTATTGAAACACCGCAGCTTCATAAAAATAAAGTTAAGTTAGAAGCCATTGGAAATTTAAAAAGTTTGCCCCAAGCTTGTTTTAACGAATTACAAGAATCCATTAACACAACAAAAAACAATTCAGGTTTAATTTTGATCTTAGCGCTTAGTTATTCTTCTAAATGGGAAATTACAAATTGCGTTAAAGAAATTGCTGTACAAGTTGCTGAAGGAAAATTAAACCCCAATGATATTACAGAAGAAACCATTTCTTCTTTATTGTGTACCACTAAATATCCCGATCCTGAATTAATGATCCGTACGAGCGGCGAACACCGCATTAGTAATTTTTTATTGTGGCAATTAGCTTATGCTGAATTTTATTTTACAGATAAGCTCTGGCCCGATTTCAGGAAAGATGATTTTTACGAGGCTATTAAATCTTATCAATTACGTGAAAGACGTTTTGGAAAAACAAGCGAGCAAATAAGTCAGCAAACCAAATGAAGCTAAACTCAACCACTATATCTTTGTGTTGTTTGCTTTTAGCAACCTCTTTGTTTTCTCAAACAGATTCACTAAAGTTAATTGATTACAAAACGCCAAAAGAGTATATTATTGGAGGTATTGAAGTAAGCGGCGCCGATTTTACGGATAAAAACGTTATTAAATTATTATCAGGTTTAGTTGTTGGCGATAAAATTAAAATTCCCGGGGAAAAAAATACCGAGGCCATCAAAGCACTTTGGAAACAAGGTCTTTTCGAAAACATAAAAATCTACCAGGATAAAGTAATCGGCAATGATATTTTTTTAAGGATAGATATTACTGAAAGGCCTCGCCTCTCAAAGTTTGCTTTTAAAGGGAAGATCCATAAGAATGAAGCAGATGAGATCCGTGGAAAAATTCGTTTAATACGCGAGAAAGTAGTTACCGATTATACCATTGGTTTTATAAAAAATACCGTCCGTGATTATTATGTAAATAAAGGTTTTTATAATGCTAAGATCACCATTACGCAAGAACCCGACCGATTAGCAAAAACGCCGCACACAATTGTAACTATTGCTATTGATCGCGGAAAAAAAGTTCGCATAAAGAAATTAATTTTTCACGGCAACACCGTGTTGGCAAGCTGGAAATTACTCCGTAAAATGGAGGACAGCAAACCATTCCATGCTTACAATCCGTTTAATTCAGGAAAATATTTAGAAGATAATCTTCAAAAAGATCTGCCTGCTGTCATTGCCAAATACAACAGTAAAGGTTACCGCGATGCGCGCATCGTAAGAGATACAACTTATTTTGTTAGTAGAAAACGCGTTAATATTGAAGTGTTTTTAGAGGAAGGGCATAAATTTTATTTCGGTAATTTTAAATGGTTTGGTAATACAAAATACCGCAGCGGTCAGCTTGACACTGTTCTAAATATTAAACCCGGCGAAGTATTTGACCAAAGTCACCTCGAACAAAAATTATTTCAGAACCCTAATGGTTTCGACATCCAGTCCTTATATATGGATGATGGTTATTTGTTTTTTCAGGTCAACCCGGTGGAGTCGAATATACATAACGATACTATTGATTATACAATTCAAATGTATGAAGGTAAGCAGGCCATCATCAATAAAGTTACTGTAAAAGGTAATGATAAAACTAACGATCATGTTATCTTCAGAGAGATCCGTACACGGCCGGGACAATTATTCAGACGTTCAGATATAATGCGGACCATCCGTGAATTATCAACGCTTGGTTATTTCGATCCTGAAAAATTAGTTCCGCTTCCAACTCCAAATCCGGCAGAAGGAACTGTTGATATTGAATATACTGTTTCAGAAAAACCAAACGATCAGATCACATTATCCGGAGGCTGGGGCGGTGGCCGCTTAATTGGAACACTGGGAGTTACATTCAATAATTTTTCGATGCGTAACTTATTTAAAAAAGAGTCGTGGCGGCCTTTACCAACGGGCGACGGACAACGTTTAAGTGTTAGCGCTCAAACTAACGGATTGTTTTATCAATCTTATAATATTTCTTTTACTGAGCCTTGGTTAGGAGGTAAAAAACCTAACTCACTAACGGTTTCCGCCTTCCACTCCTTGTTTTCAAATGGTGTTGCAAGTAAAATAAAAATTGACGGGATTAAAGTGCCGAATCCGTTAAGAAGCACAATGGGTATTTGGGGCGGCTCTGTTGGTTTTGGAAAACGTTTAAAATGGCCTGATGATTATTTTCAAATGTATACCAGTTTAAGTTATAACTATTATGATCTGTATAGGTACCCTTATTTTATTTTAACCACCGGTTACGCTAATGATATTAATCTTGGTTTAAACATTTCGCGTAATTCTATTGACGCCCCAATTTACCCTAAGAATGGTTCTAATTTTGTTTTTCACAGTCAGTGGACGCCACCTTACTCTGCATTTAACGGAAAAGATTATTCAAGTCTTACTTCCGCTCAACGTTATAAATTTATTGAATACCAAAAATATAAATTTACTGCTGAGTGGTACACACAACTTACGAATCAACATGCGCCGGAAGGAAAAGAGGCGCGCAATTTGGTACTCCGAACTAAAGTTGGTTTTGGTTTCTTAAGTTATTATAATAAAGCTGTCGGCATTTCTCCCTTCGAGCGCTTTTATTTAGGCGGCAGCGGATTAAGCGGTTACCAAAATTTTGTGGCAAGGGAAATCATTGGTTTAAGAGGATACACCGATAACTCATTATCATCTCCCCAGGGCGATCCGATCGCTTCGCGTTACACTATGGAATTGCGTTATCCTGTAACATTAAACCCACAGGCAACTATATTTGTTTTAGGTTTTGCGGAAGCAGGAAACTCGTGGTCCAACTACAAACAATACAATCCTTTTCAAGTTAAGCGTAGTGCAGGTTTCGGTTTAAGGGTATTTTTACCAATGTTTGGATTACTGGGTGTTGATTATGGATGGGGCTTTGATAATGTTCCGGGCAACCCCGGAATTGGAAACGGCAAAGGACAATTCCACTTTACCATTGGCGGACAATTGGGTGAAATGTAGTGCAAAATGTTATTTTATTCCGCTCCGTAGGAGTCCCTTTGGGAAAGGAATTCCTTTGTAAAAGAGCATTTTGGCACAGAAAAGATATTCCGTATCTTGGTACGCTGTAAGATTGATTAATTATTAAACAGAAAATAAATGAAAAAAGCAGTTTCCATTTTAGCGCTTGTTGTCTTCACAGCATTTACGGTTAGTGCACAAAAAATTGGTTACGTTGATACCGATTACATTTTAACCAGCATCCCGGAGTATAAAGCTGCTCAGGGCGAAATTGACAAATTATCCGTTGATTGGCAAAAAGAAATTGAAGCAAAATATGCTGAAATAGATAAACTTTATAAAGCTTATCAGGCAGATGCCATTTTACTTACTGATGACATGAAGAAAAAACGCGAGAACGAAATTATTAATAAAGAGAAAGAAGTAAAAGAATTGCAAAAACAGCGTTTTGGTGTGGATGGCGAATTATTTAAAAAGCGTCAGGAATTAGTAAAGCCCTTGCAGGATAAAATTTACAATGCAGTTAAAGCTGTTGCAGAACGTGGCGGCTTAGCTATTATTTTAGATAAAGCAGGTCAGGTTTCTATTCTATTTGCCAATCCAAAATACGATAAGAGTGAAGATGTTTTAACTTACATGGGATACAATAAAAAATAAAATTATAACTGAAAAACACAATACGATTATGAAAACAACAATTAAAAAGGCAGTACTAACACTACTTGCGGCTGGAACCTTAACTTTTGGTAATGCGCAAAAAATTGCTCACATCGATTTAGATTCTTTATCGGGTATTATGCCAGAAACAAAAGTAGCCAAAGGCGTTGCTGAAAATTACCTTAGTGATCTAAAGAAAACTGTCGGCGCTATGGAAGAAGAATTTCAGAAAAAATATAATGATTATCTTCAGAATGAACCAACATTAAGTCCGCTGGTTAAAAAAACAAAAGAAGAAGAATTACAATCTTTACAAACCAGAATACAAGAGTTTAATCAGCAAGCCCAAACTGAATATCAAAAAAAATCGGCTGAGTTAACAGCGCCGATTATGGAAAAAGCAAAAAAAGCAATTGAGGCTGTTGCAAAAGAAGGCGGATATAAGTACGTGCTTGATACAAGTAACGGAAGCATTTTATATTCAGAACCGGGTGAAGATATTTTAGTGTTGGTGAAAAAGAAATTAGACACCATGCCTGCTGCAGTTATTCCGGGTACAAATGGAAATCCTGAAAAACCAAAAACAAATCCCGCTCCACCTAAAGGCGGTAAATAATTCATCTTAAAACTAAACTCATGAAAACAAATATTAAAAAAGCAGCGCTAACTTTATTTACAATTGGTACAATTACAATTTGTAATGCGCAAAAAGTTGGACACATTCATTTAGACTCGTTGGTTAGCATGATGCCTGAAACCAAAACAGCTAAAGAAGTTGCCCAAAGTTATTGGAAAGATCTGGAAAAAACTGTTGTCAATATGGATAACGAATTTCAGGCAAAATATAGTGATTATATGGCGGGACAAGCCAACATGAGTGACCTGATCAAGAAAACGAAAGAAGAAGAGCTGCAGTCTTTACAAAAACGTATTGAAGATTTTAAACAACAAGCACAACAGGAATATCAAAAAAAATCGGCTGAGTTAACTGCACCAATAATGAATAAAGCTAAAAAAGGCGTTGAAGCTGTTGCTAAAGAAGGCGGGTTTAAGTATATCATTGATACAAGTACCGGAAATGTTTTATACTCTGAGGCTGCTGATGATGTTTTAATGCTGGTTAAAAAGAAACTGGACGCAATGCCATTGGCTACAATTCCGGGAGCAGGCGCTGCTGCTGAAAAAGCAAAAACCGGCGCAGAAAAACCAAAAACTCCTCCTAAAACAGGCGGGAAATAACATTTATTATAATTAATTTTTAAAAAGCCCGCTAACACAGTGGGCTTTTTATCTATATCTTTATTACATGTTAAATTGGTCTTCACTAATATTTATTATTGTTATTATTATTTTTTCGTGCCACGGAACAGAAAAAGAAATTGCAATTCCCAAAAATGTTTTAGATAAAGAAAAATTTAGTGATGTAATTGTTGATTTTACTTTAGCCGAATCTGCTTCCGGAATAAATATTTTAAATGTTCAAGGCAAAAGATCGGATACTGTTTATGCTTTTAATCCTCTTATTGATAATAACGTAAAACGCGAACTATTTGATACCTCACTTTATTTCTATAGTCACCATCCGCGGCAATTTAAAGAAGTTTATGAATTGGCGCTTGAGAAACTAAGTAAATTACAAGCCTCGCGGAAATAAAATGTGGTGAGTTTGTTAGGATGAGCTTGCCGAAAATTATTTTGCATTGAGGAGCCATTGCGCAGGATCCATTGTTTTTTGTCCCTTCCAGATCTGAAGATTGAGAGATGATTTACCTTCATCTTCATTATGTAAAACAGTTCCAATATTTTGTTTCAGACTTACTTTTTGACCGGTCTTAACTAACACATCCCCGAGATTAGAATATACCGTTAAATATTCTCCATGTCTGATAATAATAAATTTCCCGCCGGTAGGTGAAACTGAAATAGCAGTCACTTCTCCTTCAAAAACAGCACGGGCCTGAGAGCCCATTGAAGAACAAATTTCAATACCATTATTAAACATCATGAAATCTTTTATGGCCGGATGTTCATGTTCTCCATATTCTTCACAAATATATCCTTTAGTTACAGGCCATGGAAGTTTTCCTCGGTTGTTAGCAAAGTCGTTGCTTAGTTCTACTGCTTCTTCGCTTAGCTCCGGAATAACAGGATTGTTTTTCTTAATGTCTTTTACTTCCTTTTTATTTGTTTTTTTCTCCGTTGTTTTTTTGGCAGCAACAGCGGCGGCTTCGGCTTTTGCTGCTTCTTCGGCTTTGCGTTTTATTTCTTCCATTATCAATTTCTTGATCGCGATTTGCAAATTTTCTGCATCACGTTTCTTTTTATCAAGTTCTTCCTTAAGCTCTTTTTCTTTTTTCTGTAAATCGGTTAATACAATTTCCTGCTCTTGTTTCTCCTTTGTTAAACTTCCTCTCTCTTCTTCTTCGTTTCCTAACAAAATGTTTTTCTCATGCCGTTTGTCTTTCAGTTCGTTTACTTTAACTATCAATAAAGCCTGTGCATTAACAATTTCGGTGGCTTGTTGTTTTCTGAATTGAGAATACTGCTGAAAATATTTCAACCTCATGTATGCTTGGTTAAAATCGCCCGATGCAAAAACAAAAACCAACCGGCTGTACGAATCCTGATTCCGCTGTGCAAAATAGATCATGCGCGCATAATCGGATTTTAGTTTTTCTAAATTCTCTTTCAGTTTTGCAATTCCTTTTTCATTTTGTTTTATTTCTCGGTTGAGCTGGCGGATCTCAGCAACGATCGTGTTAATTAATTCTTCGCGGATACTTATTTTAGTATTGATCGCAACCAATTGGTTCAGTGATGTTTTTTTTCCAACTTTCATTTCATTTAATAATGAGTTTATTTCATTGATCTCATCATTAAGTTTTTTCTTTTTATTCTCAAGCGTTTGCTTGTTCTGAGGTGGTTTTGTTTGAGAAATGATAGTGTTAAAAAAAGCCGAGCAAAAAATCGCCATTACCCAGATCGGGCGAATGCTACGGTTTTTTAACTTGTATAGGCTCATACTTTGGAGGTATGTTAATGCTTAATTTTTGCGGCGTATTTTTTTCCATACGAACATAGTCAATTTTAAGGTTCACTTTCTTCTCAGCCACTATGTCAATATTAACATGCCTTGGTGCATAAACCGAATCTGTCGCAGCCGGATACATATCGTAAGTAGCGGTAAAGATCCGGTTTGTTGCAACATCGATAAACTCATTTTTCAATATTTTAAAAGTAACCGGATCGAGTGTCATTGTTTGCAATGATTTTTTTGGTTCTGCTTGACCCTGATTTATCTTTCTTAATCTTCGCTTACGTTCTGTACTTAACAGATAATGACAATTTTGTCTGTCGGTTACAGGTTTTAATTTATCATCGTCGTCGTGAAAAGCAGCACTATTTCCGAAAAGAACAGCTTGCAGTAAATCAAAATCCAGATCGGCGTGCAATATTTCGTTTATATAGTTAAAGTCGCCCCGGAAATATTGTTTTTTGGGATAAACTACCATTTTAACTGAATCTTTAGTGATTAAAACTTTTGCAACTTCAATTCCCAATACATATTGAATTGAAACCAGAATGGCGCTGTCTTTTTTGATACGAACTTTTATGTCAAAACTTTCTTCTTTTCCATCAATTACCGATTCCACATTTGCTTTAGTATAGATCCAATTATAGTTAAGTTCGTTTTCTTTAATGTATTTAGTAAGCGCTTTTGCGTTTTTAAAATCTAATCTGCAGCGATCGCTTATTGTATCAATGTTAGAGGCAGCGTTGTTCTTATCTTTCTGCATTTTCCTGGTTTTACAGCCGTTCGCCATAAATAAAACGACAATCCATAGAAAGAAAAAAATATTTATATTTTTACTATTCACCTAATTTTTTTGTGCTGATTTTTTTTAATAAACTTTCGGAGTTTCCTCCTGCTTCGTTAGATAGCTTCCAGTATTTTAAAGCCTCATCCGGCTTGCTCAGCTTATACATGACATCGCCATAATGTTCAAGTATCAATGGTTTTTTGCTGCTTAATTTTACGGCACGCACTAACCATTCCTCTGCCTCCTTAAATTTTCCCTGCTGAAACAAGATCCATCCGTAGGTATCTATGTAAGATGGATTTTCTCTCACCAGATCATTGCTTCGCTTGGAAAGTTTTTCTGCTTTCTCTAATTTTTCTTTTCTTAAAGAAAGATAGTAAGCGTAATTATTTAAAACATAAGCATCATCCGGATTGATCATTAAAGCATTATCATACGCTTTATCAGACTTTTCATACTCTTCCAAAAAACTATACACATCGCCCAGATTACTGTAAAAACCTAACATCAATGTTTTATCATCATAAACAAATTCAACACCATCGTAAAACGACTGCGCCGCTTTTTTGTAGTTACGCAATTTCATATTGGCAACGCCATTCGAGTAATAAGGAATTGGCTGATTCGGAAAAAGCTCCATAGCCATTGCACTATGAACTTCAAGTGAATCGAATATATTTAAGTCAGATTCCATTTTTAGCAAACCAACCCATGTATTTAAATGTGTTTTGTCGTATCTCGCAGCAATTAAATATTGTTCGTATGCTTCGGTTATTCTTTTATCACGAATTAAAAACTCCGCGTATGCGCTATGAGCTTCGGGCGATCTTGGATGTACCTTTAACATGATATCGCACAACTCGTAGCCCTTTGCTGTAAAATCAGGAGCATGATCAAAATACCATTGAAGAATCTCGGTTTTTACAGAAATACTAAGATCAGGATTACTAAATGCGATTTTCCGTTCGTTGTGCCAGTCCTCCATCCGTCCTTGTTCTTTATAATAATTTGCCATTATTAAATGAACCATCGGATTGTTGGGATCAAGAATTAATAATTTCTCGTAAACGCCTTTTGCTTTTTCAAAATCATTTATTTCCTCGTAATGTTCGGCGAGATACGCTTGATAGCGCGGTTCTTTTGGATTAGTCGCAATTAGTTTTTTTAGTTCACCTTCTGCATCATTAAATTTACCTTGTTCTTTTAAAAGTTTTACTTTATTTAAAGTAAATGTTTCGTTCTGGCCATAGCGTTTTTCAAGGTCTTCATAAATTTTAAATGCTTTTGCATAATTTTTTCCGGTTGCGTACTCGATAGCGAGCGATTCAACCAGATCACTCCGCTCAGGAAAATATTTTATCATTTTTTCGTAAGCGGCGGCCGCTTTTATGTAATCTTTTTTCAGATGAAGGGTTTCAATGTAAGTAAGATGATACCATTGATTTTTAGGATCAGCATTAACACATTCTTCAGCTAATTTTGAGGCTTCATCCAAACGGTTTGTTATTTGCAGCAATTTGGATAGTTCGTATTTAACAGGAATATTTTTAGGATCAATTTTCAAACACTCCCGTAACAGTCTTTCGGCAACTTCGGGTTTGCCTGCAACATTTTTTTCGCGGCAAGCTTCAATAAACATTATCTCCAGTTGCGCCTGCTCTTTTTCAGTTAATTCTTTTTTGTTTCCCTGTGCAGTCGCGGCGTTCGCGCTTGTTTTACACGATGGGAAAGTAAGCGATAAAAAAAATAATACGCTGAAGCAAAAACAATATGAAAAAAATTTATACAATAATTTGAGTGTAATCGCTTATGCTTAGATCTAAGGGTTTTCCTTTTACTTCAGCTGCTTCGCCCAACATGCTATTGCTGATATTTGCATTGCTGATCTTTGAGGCCGACTGGATAATTGAATTTTTTACAATACTTGATCCAACACTACTGTTAGCGCCAATACTTGCGTGCGGACCAACTATTGAATTATGTAATTTTACGTTATCACCAATAAAACAAGGTTCAATAATAATACTGTTTTTTATGTCAATGTTCTCTCCGCGTAAAAAAGGTTTTCCTTTATCAAATTCCAATACACGTTGGTTGGTGTAAACAGTCGCATCTTTATTTCCGCAATCCAGCCACTCTGTAACTTTTCCCGGTTCGAACTTAATGCCTTTGCCTTTCATGTTTTCCAAAGCATTCGTTAATTGAAATTCACCTTTTTCAGTTATGTTATTATCTAAAAGATATTGTAATTCTTTTTTAAGATTATCGCCGTCTTTAAAATAATAAA
>DATMPR010000080.1:0-8144 GCA_035567575.1 Bacteroidia bacterium | reverse complement strand
AATTATTCTCGGTACTTAAATACATTAAAGGTTATTGGCGTTATGCATTCCTCAATATTGGGTTTAATGTTTTGTTCTCCTTATTTTCAGTAGTATCGATTGCACTCGTAATGCCTTTTATGGATCTGCTCTTTAAAAGCGACCCACAATTTTATATTGATGCTATAAATTCTGCGCCAAAACATTTCTCATTAACCGGTGAATTTTTTAAGAATTATTTTTATGGATTGATGTCAACTTATATTATGACAGTAGGCAAACCATACGCAGTTATATTTATTTGCATAACCATTTTTCTGCTTACGTTCTTTAAAAACGCATTCCGCTATTTAGCGATGTATTTTTTAGCGCCAATTAGAAATGGAGTAGTGCGTGATCTAAGAAACAAGCTCCTGCAAAAATCATTAAATCTTCCTCTCTCCTATTATAGTGATGAACGAAAAGGTGATATCATGAGCCGCATGACCACCGATGTTCAGGAAATTGAATGGAGCATCATGCAAACGCTTGAATTAATTTTCAGGGAGCCACTTATTATTATTTTTTATTTGATCATGATGATATCCCTTAGCGGATATTTAACACTTTATGTCCTTTTATTTTTACCAATTGCAGGATTAACAGTAGGAATTATCGGTAAAAGCTTAAAACGCTCCTCTATAAAAAGTAAGGAGATCCTAGGGAATCTCTTTAATATAATGGAAGAAACCTTAGGCGGACTAAAAATAATTAAAGCTTTTACCGGGGAAAATTATATTCAGAAAAAGTTTGAGACCGTTAATCAATCTTTCTACAAACAATCGGTTAGAGTATACCGTAAAACCGACTTAGCCTCCCCTATTAGTGAAACCGTTGTTGTGGGAGTTTTAATGGTCATTTTATTTGTCGGATGCAAAATGGTTTTCGCCAATGATGGTGTACTAACTGCTTCGGCATTCATCACTTATTTCGCTGCTGCTTCACAAATTGTTCCTCCTATTAAACAAATCACACAGGCTTATAATAACATTCAGAAAGGTGTTGCTTCAGAAGAACGGATTAATAAAATATTAGATGCTGAAATTAATATTGTAGAAAAAGAAAATGCAAATTCTGTTTCTCAATTCAATTCACAGATCGAATTTAAAAATGTTTCTTTTGCTTACCGTAAAGGTGATACAGGTTATGTACTAAAAAACATTAACCTTAACATTCCAAAAGGGAAAACCATTGCATTGGTTGGACAAAGCGGCAGCGGTAAAACAACTTTAGCCGATATGGTTCCGCGTTTTTATGATGTGGATGAAGGTGAATTATTAATTGATTCGGTAAATGCAAAAGATCTTAAAATAAAAGAACTGCGCGGTTTAATAGGAATGGTTTCGCAGGAAAGTATTTTATTTAACGATACCGTATTTAATAATATTGCTTTTGGAATTGACAATGTCTCAAAAGAAGATGTTATAAAAGCCGCTAAAATTGCAAACGCCCACGACTTTATTGTCGCGATGCCTGAAGGTTACGAATCAAACGTTGGCGATAGAGGCGGAAAATTAAGCGGCGGACAAAGACAACGTTTAAGTATTGCACGCGCTGTATTAAAAAATCCTCCTATTTTAATTTTAGATGAAGCTACCTCAGCTTTAGATACTGAAAGTGAAAAATTAGTTCAGGATGCATTGAGTAATTTAATGAAGAACAGAACCAGCATTGTAATTGCACACCGTTTAAGTACCATTGCTAACGCTGATGAAATAATTGTATTACAATACGGCGAAATTGCAGAACGCGGTAATCATAATGAGCTTATAAAACAAAACGGCATTTATAAAAAGCTTTGCGATATGCAGAGTTTTAAGTAAAGAGTTCCGTTAATTCAACACAGAGATACAGACGTTACTGAATTCTCTGTGTAACTCAAAAAATTCTGTGACCTCCGTGTTGAAAAATCAGGTTTTCGTTAATTTCCAAAATCTCCAATAAAGAATTATCCCCACAAAAACGAGGCTGAAAGTGAGTGCCCACCAAATTCCAATGACTTCCAGTTTACAAACAAAACCGAGTACGTAAGCCAGAGGCAAAGCTAAGATCCAATAGCCGAGTAATGTAATGTAGGTTGGGAATTTTACATCTTCCATGCCGCGCAGCATACCTATAGAAGTTACCTGCAAACCATCGAATAATTGAAAAACCGCTGCTATCAAAAGTAATTTTGATGACAGATCCAAAATTGCTTCATCATTTGTAAAAAACCTTGGAAGAACGTGATTAAGTAGTGTAAATATGATTGCGAAAAATCCCATGCATGTTAACACCAACAACACTGCCATATTACCGGCCTTTTTTACTTCCGCTTTATTTTTTTCTGCCGCAAAATTACTTACACGGATAGTTGAAGCACTGCTAATGCCGCTTGCAAACATATAAGTGAACGATGCTAATGTAATAGCTATGCCATGCGCGTCAATTTGTTCTTTACCGAATTTACCTGCCATAAATAATGCGATTACAAACGCAGCAACTTCAAAAGTAAATTGCATACCCGAATTAATTCCAATTTTCCATAATGATAATAATGCTTCGCCGCCCACTTTCACTTTTCTGAAAAATAATTTGATGTCTGAAGTTTTTGGATTATAAAAAATATAGCCTAAAAAAGCGAACCCCATAAAACAACGTGCAATAAAAGTTGCCCATGCAGCTCCCATATAACCGATTACAGGCAAACCCCACTTACCATAAATTAAAGCATAATTCAAAACAATATTTAATAAATTCCCGACTATGCTAATATACATAGCCGCACGCGTGTTGCTTAATCCCTCAGCATATTGTTTACAGGTAAAAAATAAAGAGATCGGTATCATCGAAAACACCAATACATCAAAAAATGGCTTCGATAATTTTACCACATCAGGTGGTTGATCCATCTGATCCATTAAAGGTGTAAGGAAAAACATAATTATAAATGCCAGTGTTGCAACGGATGTATTTAAGAATAAAGAGTTTTTAAATAATAAAGCCTTACGTTCTAAATTGTCATTGACATGTGCTGATGAAACTAAAGGCGTTGAAGAATAACTCATCCCAATACAAAATACCAATAACAAAACAAAAATACCATTCGCTGAAACACCCGCTGCTAATTCTGTTTTACCAATGCCTCCCAAAAAATAATTATCGGCCATTCCCGTAAACACATGACCAATTTGGGTAGCGACAATGGGCAGCGACAATAAAATTGTTTCTTTTATATGTTGTTTATTGGTTAAAGTTTTCACAGTAATTTTTTATGCTGTCCTTCGTCAAGCTCAGGATGACACACGTTTCTTTATGAATAAAAAATATTAGGTTTTAGTTGGCCGGTGTTCCTTTAACCAAACGCATTGATAATACATATTTCCAAAGAGCATCTTTTTGTGCATCGGTAATTTTAGCTTTTGGCGCCATCTTATCAATGTTATGCTGCCATTCAGCTTCCGAATCCCTGAACATATTCTTTTTACCGTGGCAATTAGTACATGGTCCTATATAAATATCATAACCATCTTTTAAAGTCTGAGCCGTAGCATCAGCAAATTTAACCTGTATTGCTTTTAACTGAGCATCACCGGGCATTAAAATATCAGGAGTTGAAGCTGTAGTCGATTTTTTAGAATGACAAGAAGAAATAAATAATGCTAAAACAGATAATATAGTAATAATTTTAATTTTCATAATCTTTTTCTAATATAACAGAGTCATAGTGAGCTTGCCGAACTATAGATGTAACGATTCTTTTTTCTTTAATAATTCTTCCTCGCCTTCAACATTATCTTCATCTTTAATACAGCAATCAACCGGACAAACAGCGGCGCACTGAGGTTCATCATGAAAGCCAACGCACTCGGTGCATTTATCGCTAACAATAAAATACAGATCCATTGATACCGGTGTTTGAGGGTCTTCCGCATTTACTTCCAATCCCGAGTTTTTTCCTTTAAACATGCCTTTTACACCTGTCCCATCAGCGAATCTCCATTCTGCTCCCCCTTCATAAATAGCATTATTAGGGCATTCAGGTTCACAGGCCCCACAATTAATGCATTCATCTGTAATTTTAATTGCCATTTTACTTAGTTTTGCTTTTTTTGGATTCCACCGCGTGGAAAACAGACTACAAATATACGAGGTTATTATGAATTTAGAACAGCGAAAAGAGGCTTTTGTTAAATGCGGTTTGTTTATTAAACGTCATTTTAACGAGAATTGGGAACCCAATGAGAATGGGCTTCACGAGGGACTCGATCATTTAATAGCTAGTGCCCATACTTATAACGGCTGGTTCATTAAAGAGTTTGTGGAAGAAAGCTTAAAGAATATCAGCTCTATGCTGGAAGAAAAATCCCTTACAGATTTTACAAAAAACATACCAGAACCCAAACATAAAAAAACGGTTGCGGTTATTATGGCAGGAAATATCCCAATGGTTGGGTTTCATGATCTGATGTGCGTGTTATTAAGCGGCCATAATGTATTGGTAAAATTATCCTCAGACGATAATGTGTTGCTTCCTTTTTTCATAAAACTGCTTGAATATTACCAGCCTTCTATTGGAGAAAACATAAAATTCAGCGAAACAAAACTAGTCAACTTTAATGCAGTTATTGCTACCGGAAGTAATAATACAGCGGCGCATTTTAAATATTATTTTGGGAAATATCCGCATATCATTCGTAAAAACCGGACCTCAGCAGCCGTATTAACAGGAAAAGAAAGTGTTGAAGATCTAAAAAAATTAGGCCGCGATATATTCCTGTATTTTGGTTTGGGCTGCCGTAATGTTTCCAAAGTATTAGTTCCTAAAAATTATGTTTTTGATCCTCTTTTCGAAGCTGTTTTTGATTACAAATTTGTGGCTAATAATAATAAATACGGTAATAATTACGATTACAACCGGGCTGTTTACCTTTTAGGTTTAGAGAAATTTTTGGATAATAATTTTTTGATAATTAAAGAAGATAAAGGTCTTTTTTCACCTGTTTCAGTTTTGTTTTACCAGGAATTTGAGTCGGAAAAAGAGGTAAAAGAATATCTGAACTATAATAAAGATAATTTGCAGTGTATAGTTGGTAAAGAACAGGGATTTGCCCCCTTTGGTTATTCACAACAGCCTGTTATTACTGAGTACGCCGACGGGGTGAACACGTTGGATTTTTTAGTAAATTTATGATGTGTTAAGAAAGCTGCTTTCTATTGCATTTTTATTTTCAGGGCCTTTAGCTTTTGCTCAGGCTCCAACGGCTGCAATTATATCCCCGTCAGGCACCATTTGCACCAGAGAAGCAGTTATTTTTAATTCAACAACTACCAATACTCCTACTGCTTATTCATGGACCATTAGTCCGGCAACAGGTGTAAATTATGTATCAAGTACTTTGCAGCCTTCGGTTGGTGTTAGTTTCTCATTTGCAGGGGTATATTCAGTTTCTTTAACTGTTTCTAACGCTTCCGGTACTGTTACAACTACAAATATTGTTATAGCTAATGTAAATCCGAATTCAAGTTTTTCGGCAAGTTTAACTACAGTTGGTTTTCCTAATCAAATCGATCTTACTAATTTTTCTACCGGCGCTACAAGTTATATTTGGGGTTATAGTGAAACAGTCATGACAAATACAACTACCAATGCGGTTCATGATTACACTGCGGCAGGTGCCTATACAGTTACCTTAATTGCTTTAAACAGTGATGGATGTTTCAATTCTTCAAGTTATAGTTTTTATATTGCCGATTCATCGGGAATTACTTTGCCAAATATTTTCACTCCTAACGGTGATGGCGTTAACGATATTTTTAAACCCGTTGCAAGAGGGATAAATTCTATGAAAGTTTATGTTTATACACGTTACGGTAATTTTCTATATAGCTGGGATACCATTAATGGATTTTGGGATGGCTATACAACCAGCGGCATACTTTGCGAAAGCGGAACTTATTTTTATGTTATTGAAGCCACCGGCTTCGACGGGAAAAATTACAAACTCAATAGTTATCTAACCTTGTTACGAAACTAAACTGCTTAAGGTTAAAAACATATCCTTTAATTACAAAAATCAAAACGCATTTGCAGGCATCACCAACGTATCGTTTGAAGTTAACGATGGCGAAATCCTTGCTTTGTTAGGCCCAAGCGGCGAAGGCAAAACTACTTTGGTAAAATGCGTTTACGGATTGGAAGACATTGCAGAAGGCGAAATTATTTTCAATAAACAAAAAGTTCTCGGACCATCTTACAATTTAATTCCCGGTTATCCTGATATGAAATTAGTGAGTCAGGATTATTATGTTTTAGATAACCATACCGTTGAAGAAAACATAAAAGACATGTTGATCGGTTTTACGGATGATTATAAAGAAAAACGTAACCGTAAAATTTTAAAGTTACTTGAGCTGGAAAGTATAAAACATCTTAAAGCTAAAAATTTATCATCAGGACAAAAACAACGCGTTGCTATTGCAAGAGCACTTACTGCATTCCCTAAATTGTTATTATTGGATGAACCCTTTAGTAATTTAGATAAAATTTTAAAAGACAAATTGTTTGATTTTATAATTCATGAAGCGCAGAAAAAACATTGTGGCGTAATTTTAATTACGCATCAGGCCGAAGAAGCATTAAAGTATGCTGATAGAATTGGTTTGATAATTGGAGGGAAAATTGCGCAAATAGGAACAAGAGAATCTGTTTACTACAAACCAAAAAATTTAAAAATTGCAAAAACACTTGGCGATTATAACGTAATCGAATATGCCGATTTTGAAAAAACATCAGCTTATTATAAAGTAAAAAAACGTGCATTGTTAAGACCAAATCAATTTAGCGATTGCAGTAAAAAAGAAGCCGACATAAGTACTACCGTTATCAATTGTTTTTTTAATGGTAAGTGTTATGAGTTACTTGTGCAAACAAAATCAGGCAAGGAAATAATTATTTACTATCACCATTCTAAACCCAAAGAAGCTCAATTATTTTTCAAAATTGAATAACTTAACTATCTGACAAACAGTTAGATTCAAGCTTTAACTTGCGTAATTTCTTTATTTTTGCTATCTTTGCATTAGTGTTGTACATACTCACATGCGTTACACTTTACGTTTTTATTTAAGTTGGATCTTAGGCGCTCTTGCCATGTATGTTGCATTTTATGTGTGGCACGGTGTAGTATTAAACGATTTTAAACAAATACAATTTCCTATTGTTTGGTTTGTGATACTTTCGGCTTTTGCCTATTTGGTTATTTCGTATGTTTTATACAGAGTTTTCGAAACCAAAATTTTAAGTTATTTTGATAGCACTATTTTCCGCGGTTTTCTTACCGCTTTAATTGTTGGTGTTAGTTTATTCGCCATCATGACTGTATTACATATCTCATTTACAAAAAACGTAACTTCTACTTATTTAATTACCGATTTTTTTTGGCAAATAATTGAACAAAGCGTTGGTGCTTTATTCATTGTGCTTGGCAAACAATTTATTTTTGAACCCGAATTCGAACCTGAAGAAATCTAGTCCCAATAGCGATTGGGATCTTTTCATAAAAAAAGCCTGACGATCTCGTCAGGCTTTTTGTTAATTAGAATATCTGTTTTATTTCTGCGAATGCAAATTGCTGTTCCGTCTGCTATATGAGAAGTAAACTGCGATACCAATTACGCCCCAGATCATAAACGCAACCCAGGTCTCCGGTCTAACAAAACACATTAAGAAAATATTAAAACTGACACCTAAACATCCTACCAAATACACTGCAGGAGTTTTGTATGGTCTATCCAATTCAGGTTTTTTGTAACGCAGCATCATTACTGCAACACAAACCATTGCAAATGCAAGTAAAGTTCCCATACTGCACATTTCTGAAATTTTACCAATAGGAGTTACGGCTCCAACAATAGAAACAATTGCTCCAACTAAAATCGTGCTTCTGTAAGGTGTTTTAAATTTCGAATGCAAAGTACCGAACATTCCTCTAGGTAATAATCCATCTTTTGCCATTCCTAAAAATATACGCGTTTGTCCGAGCATCATCACTAACATTACTGAAGTTAAACCCGCTGTTGCTGCCAACGTAATAATAAATACAGCCCAATTAATTCCAATACCCGAAAATGCTGAAGCAACAGGA
>DATMPR010000079.1:0-4372 GCA_035567575.1 Bacteroidia bacterium | reverse complement strand
TTTTGTTTGTGTTATTTATTTTGCTATGTGCCTTAAATAATCATTTAAGTTGTTTATATGCTTTTACCTGCGCCTTCACAGGAGTATTTTTCCAGAATAAAAATACAATTTTGAAATATCTTTTAGTTTGTGTTTGTGCTGTGATATTATATTTGCCGCATTGGTCAATTACAATGGCGCAATTTAGTCAAGGCGGTATTGGTCATGCGCAAGACGGCTGGCTGCCCGTGCCGCATAAATGGGTTTTATTTAGCTTTTTAAAAACATTGTTTGGTACAGGGCAAGTGTGGATGGTGTTCTTATTATTGCTGATGGTAGCATTTGCAATTACAAAAGAAATATTGGTAAATAAAAGGACAGTTATTTTATTGATCTTATTTTTTGCGAATTATGCAATCATTTATTTGTATTCGGTTTATAAAGCGCCTGTATTCCAGTATTCGGTCATGTTATTTTCGGCGCCATGTTTTATTTGGGCGGCGACCAGCATCATTAAATTTAAAAATAAAATTGCTTTGTTGATCGTTTCGATTTGCAGCGGAATTCTAATTTATCAATCTATTATTCAAAAACATTTTTTTACAAATGCCGTTCTTAACCAAAATGGTTTTCAAAGCAAAGAATATTGCCGGATGGAGGATAAATATGGAAAGGAAAAAGTAGAAGCGTTATACATGGCTTCGCAAAGGTATTTTGTGATCGCTTATGAGTTAAAATATAAAAGACGATTCAATTATTCTATTGGTGAAGATTTTAAAACTATTTCTGCTTTCAAAAACCATCTTGAAAACTCAAAAGCCGAATATCTTTTATTAGGAGAGCCAACTTGTCTGCAATTAGAAATTGTAAAAGAATATTTTCCGGCTTTATTGGAACGATGGCAAACATTGAACGTTAATTATTATTTACTGGCGAGATCAGGAACTTCAACCTGGGCTAAATTTGAAAAAAGCACCGATTCTTCTTTTTATCTATCTCCGGGAAAATATAATTACGTATTGAATAAAGAAAAACTGGAAGGTGAAAATTTCAATGTTGATTCCACAGATGAATTTTGTTATTCTGCAAAAGCGGAATTAAATAAATTAAATTTAAAAGAGGGAAATGTTATTCTGGCTAAAGTAAAAGTACAAAGTTTAGAACAATTAAATGATGTCGGTTTTAATTTTAGTGTAGCAAATGCGAAAGATTCTACTTTATTTTTTGGCGGAACGGATATTGGACAGTTTTATATAGCTGATTCGGCTGGTTATAACGCTTATGCAGAGATTTTTATCGGGTCGGAATTAAAAAACTGGTTAAGACAAGATGCTAATATCACTTTCTTTATCTGGAATCGCAGCAAAAAGAAATTTAAATTCTCGGATTTCCAAATAAGAACTATTAATTGCTGGTCTGCACGGTGGAGTTGGTGGGAATAAATGAGTAGATAGAAGTTAGTTCGGAGTTCGGAGATGACTTTTTCCCATCTCCGAACTCCGAACTGTTACAATCCGAAACCATAAGAAGCGATCATTCCGTTAGGATAAATTCCTTCAACTAAAACATTCCCTGTTTTATTCTCCAATGCTTTTTGAACATCTGTGGCTGTAAACACCTTTTTCTTATTGATGCTGGTAATTACAAAACCTTCTTTCATGCCAACACTTGCTAATTTGCCGCCGTTTAGTTTTGCAATTTTTACACCGTTCTCCAAGCTGTGCTTATCTAAATAATCTTTATTTACCTCTTCAAATGTGGCGCCTAAACTGCTTGAGCTAGTTAAAACAGGAATTTCTTTTTTAACCATTTCTGTTCCGTTTTTAAGGTTAGTTAGAGTAACAGGTACTGTAATTTCTTTTTCATCACGCATCACAGTCACGTTAACTTTATTACCCGGACGGAATTTGCTAACTTGTTCCTGTAATTCAGATACACTGGTCACTTTATTATTTTCAACTGCGGTGATAACATCGCCAATTTTAATTCCTGCCGCTTCAGCAGCGCCATTGGATGTTAAACCCTCAATGTATGCACCTTTTAATTGTTTGATATTTTTTTGTTCAGCAAATTTTGAATCGATATCTTTAATACTTACACCTATGTAAGCTCTTTGCACAGTACCGAATTCGATCAGATCCGACACTACCTTTTTCACAATGCTAACAGGTATTGCGAAAGAATATCCCTGGTACGCGCCGTTACTTGAAACAATGGCAGTGTTGATCCCAATTAATTCGCCATTTGTATTTACTAAAGCACCACCGCTATTGCCCGGATTAACTGCAGCGTCAGTTTGTATGAACGATTCAATTGGAAATACTCCTTTTGATTTATCGCCTTCTAAAACATTACTTCTTCCTTTTGCGCTGATGATACCTGCGGTAACAGTTGAATTTAAATTAAATGGATTTCCTACTGCTAAAACCCATTCACCAACTTTTAAAACATCACTATTTCCATAAGAAATAAAAGGCAGACCTTTTTCTTTAATTTTTAAAAGAGCAATGTCTGTGCTTGGGTCCGTGCCAATAACTTCCGCGCTGTAGCTGCGTTTATCATTAAGCATAACATTAATTTCATCCGCTCCGTTCACTACATGGTTATTGGTTACAACGTAGCCGTCATCCGATAATATAACACCTGATCCGCTTCCTTCTAAAACGTACGAACGGTTGCTATTCCCATATAAAAATTGTTCAAAGGGATTATAATTTAAATTATTGTTCTGAGAAGCCGTCGTTCGTATATGAACTACTGCGTTAAGTGATTTTTCGGCCGACATAGTGAAGTCGGGGTTATTGCCAACACCTCCACCTGAGTAACCTGTATAAACTACCGGCATTTTTTGAGTTAGAGTAAATGCACCCCCTGCGGTTTGGTTATCCGGTATAAAATGATTCGCGGTTAGAGCCATTATGCCTCCTAAAGCCGCTACTAAAACGGTTGAAACTATTTTTTTCATGATCTGGATTTTTAATTATAAAATTATAATACAAAATTAATTCCGAAATTACATTTGTCAGTTTCTTTTAACAATACTTAACTGCGGTTCGTTTAAAATTACTATCTTTATACTGCTAAAAAATGCAAATAAAACGCAAAATACCCATCTTCATTTTTGGACTGTCGATAGGACTTATTATAGGAGTTGGTTTTTTTATTTTTAAGATGGATGATTATTTCAGTAAAATGAAATCAGTTTCAACTAAGGAAATAAAAGTAATTGAACAACCTGTAAAACAAAATGAGAAAGAAGAACCAAAAGATGATAAAGAACGTTATAAAATAAATACAAAAGTTTCTCCGTATACAAATTACAAAGAAGTTGATAGTTTGATAAAAGAAGATGATGGTGAAGTTAATTTGGCAAAAGAAGAATTTATCTCAGTAAAAAACTTAAAATTAATTGACTTAGATAACAACCAAACAGATACTCTTGCCGCAAATCTTGCCGGCATAAATCATAATGAAAACACAACTTTGTTTTTTGTTGAGTTTTGGAAAACGCCTCTGAATTCTAAAGGATACCGTATGACGCGAAACAGAATTATCCTTTATGGTTTTTCTGATTTTTCATCGTTGAATTTGTATAAAGTGGATGATGTTTATTATTTGAAAAGTGAAGATCAGGTTTATAAAGTTTCTGCTAATTCCGAATTCATGCCAATGGATAAAGTAAATAATTCAGATCTGTTAACCAGAATAAATTAATGCAAATTAGTTTTGATAAATATCAAGGTACGGGTAACGATTTTATTTTGATCGATAACCGTAAAAAAGAAATTCAGCTTTCTGTTGAGCAAATAGCTTTTTTATGTCATCGTAAATTTGGTATTGGCGCCGATGGTTTAATGTTACTGGAATTAGAGCCCGGTGTGAAATTCAAAATGGTTTATTTTAACAGTGATGGAAATGAAAGCAGCATGTGCGGCAATGGCGGTCGTTGTATTACAGCTTTCGCCAAAAAATTAGGACTCATTACAGATGCAGCAAAGTTCATTGCCGTTGACGGTGTTCATGAAGCCACCATCAATGAACAAAGCTATGTTTCCTTAAAAATGAATGATGTAAAGAGTGTGGAAAGCGGCGAAGACTTTTTTTATTTGAATACAGGTTCACCACATTATGTAAAAATGGTGAATGACATAAAAAATTATAATGTTTTCGAAGAAGGAAAAAAAATAAGAAACAGCGAACGTTTTTTAGCGGAAGGTACTAACGTAAACTTTATTGAGAAAACTGAGGATGGTGTTTTTGTCCGCACTTACGAGCGTGGGGTAGAAGGAGAAACATTATCTTGCGGAACAGGTGTGACTGCTTCTGCTTTGGTTGCTGCCATGAAAGGCATCTCTAATGAGAAAAACTCCTGCAAAGTTTCAACTCTGGGCGG
>DATMPR010000078.1:0-6846 GCA_035567575.1 Bacteroidia bacterium | reverse complement strand
ATCGGTACTGATGGAAATGGAATTAGTGTTTTAAAAGCAAGTACCATTAGATCACGCCGCCCCGAATTTTTACATTTTGATGAGAATGATGGGTTGAGCAGTAAAAATATCCGTTCGATGGTGCAGGATAAAAATGGTAATGTGTGGGTAGCTACTGAAAAAGGACTTAATTATATGGTGCACAGAAATGGCACACTTACAAATTACGTATATACTACAGCTAACGGTTTAAAAGCAAATAACTTTTTTCAGAATAGTGTATTTGTTGATGGGAAAAACAAAATTTGGTGGGGTAATGGAAAAGCCCTTACCACTTTAGATCTTAACAATTATAAATTATCTGAGAAAGCTCCTGAAATTCATTTATCAGGTGTAGAATTAGAACAGACTTTTATTGATTTTAACGCGCTTTCAGATTCATTGGCAACCGGAAGGAAAGTACAAGTTGGCGATAAAATAAAAAAGGATCTAACCAATGTAAGTTTCAGAGGACTCACAGATTTTTATAATTATCCAAAAGATCTGGTATTACCATATTACATAAACCATTTAACTTTTCATTTTAGCGGTATCGAATGGTCAGCACCTGATAAAATTCAATATCAATATTTATTAGAGGGTTCCGGGGATAAAGACTGGAGTCCGTTAACAACCGAAAACAAAGCATCGTTCAGTAACTTATCGCACGGTGATTATACATTTAAAGTAAAAGCAATCGGTATCTCACAAAAGTGGAGTGATACTTTTGAATATAAATTCACCATTAAAGCACCATGGTATTTGCATCCGGGAGCGTATGCTGGTTACATAATTGCTTTTATTAGTATTGTATTCGGATTTAACGGCGTCCGTACAAAACAATTAAAGATCAGGCAACAACAACTTGAACAAACAGTAAAAGACCGCACTTCGGAAGTTGTTCAGCAAAAAGAATTAATTGAAGTAAAACAAAAAGAAATTGTTGATAGTATAAATTATGCAAAACGGATTCAGGGTGCTATGCTCGCCAGTGATCAATTGTTTGATTCTAATCTTAAAAATTATTTTTTATTCTTTCAACCGAAAGATATTGTAAGTGGTGATTTCTATTGGGCATCAGCCATGGCAAATGGAAATTTCGTTTTGGTAACTGCTGATAGTACAGGACACGGTGTGCCCGGTGCAATGATGAGTATGCTGAATATTTCTTGTTTAAACGAAGCAGTAAGTGAACGTAAATTAACTGATCCCGCAGAAATCCTAAATCATGCACGCCAACGCATTATTTCTTCTTTGTCGCAAGATGGAAGTTTGGAAGGCGGGAAAGATGGAATGGATTGCAGTGTTATTGCTTTTGATTTTAAGAAAAAGAAATTACTTTATGCAGGTGCTAATAATGCCGTTTGGATCGCAAGGAAAAATGCAGAAGGCGTTACGGAATTACTTGAATTAAAACCCGATCGTATGCCTGTTGGCAAGCACGATAAAGATACGGTGCCATTCACAACACGTGCTATGGATCTGCAAAAGGATGATATTGTATTTGCATTAACGGATGGTATAGCAGATCAGTTTGGCGGACCAAAAGGTAAAAAATTCTCTTACCGTAAATTAAAAGAATTATTAGTAAGTAATTCTGAAAAACCATTGGCAGAACAAAAACAAGCATTACAACGCGCAGTAGATATTTGGAAACGCGATCTGGAACAGGTAGATGATATGTTATTGGTGGGAATTAAATTATAATATTTAGAATAGTATAAATGAAAAGAGCCGGGGTTTTCAAAAACTCCGGCTCTTTTTTAAAAACCCATTTACTATAACAATACTGTAAAGAACGTAGAACCATTAATCATAAAAAATTGATAATGGTATGTCTATCACTATCTATAATCGTGCCAATGCAGTCAGTTAAATTTAAACTCCTTTAATTATTTGAAACCTAGGTTGTTTTGTTTAACAGTTTTTAGCAATGCAATTTCAATTCTCTCGAATTGATAATTTTTTTACAAAAATGGAAAGAAATTCATGAAAATTAGATCTACATTTTTTACGGATAAAATTATCTTTAAAATAAGTGATTTGTTTTCAGCAATTTAAACGCTGCATTGCATTGGCTAGAGTTTGCGCAGTTTATTCCTGAGTTTGGTCCCGTATTTGATTAATAAAAATAGAGTAGAAAAGGATTATGAAAGAATTGTCAAATATTAAAAATTTAAAATCGCAAGCCATGGACAATATATTAGTAGCAGTTGATTTTTCATCGACATCAAAAAATGCGGTTGGCTACGCCGCTAATTTAGCAGATTATTTTGGCGCGAAACTTACCTTATTTCATGCATATCATGTATCAGGTCTTGGTTTTGATGCAGGTTATATTCCGCCTATAGAAGATATGACAACGGGGATTGAAGAGGAAATGAAAAAATTCGAAGGCTGGTTAAAATATACGTATCCCGACATAACAGTTGATCATTGCATTGAAATGGGATTAGCAGCTGATACGATCGAAAGCGTTGCTAACGAAAAGCAAGCAGATCTTATTGTAGTTGGTTTAAGCGGACAAAACGATGCTATTAAAGAACACGTTTTTGGAAGCATAGCCGCCAGAGTTGCAGAAACAAGCAAGATACCTGTTTTAGTTATCCCTGAACATGTACGTTATTCACCAATTAAAAAAATTGCTTACGCCTGTGATCTGGATAAACATCTTGAAACTAACGACTGCTTAATGAAAGTAAAATATTTTTGCTCTTTGTTTGATGCAGAACTTCAGGTGTTGAATGTAATAAAGCCTGAGGAAGAAATGAGTATGGAAAAAGCGAACACCGATTCGTATTTAGAAGAAAAATTTTACACTACTAAGCACGATACCTTTTTTATATATGATGAAAAAGTAGATAAAGGCTTAGTACAGTTTTTAGATCATCACGAAAGTGATCTTTTAATTACCTGTCCTAAAACACATAATTTTTTTCATGATTTATTTATTGAATCAAATACAAAAAAACTAGTGTTTCATTCACCGGTTCCGATATTAACTTTACATGAATGAAAAAATCTCCCCTTTGGGGAGACATCAATATTCCGCTTTAGCAGAATTGAGAGAGGGGTCAATAGCCGAAAATATCCTGTAAAGAAAGTGTTTTAACAGGTCCGTATTTTTCTAATACTTTTTGGTCGATCAGACTTTTATCACCAACTACAAGAGTGGTGAATGGCTTTCCTTTTATATTAGTTTCCTGAAATTTCTTTACATCTTCAAAAGTCATTTTCGAAAGGTTATCAAAAATATCTTTTCGTATATCGTGCGTGTAACCAAATTTCAGCGCTTTTTCATAATCAAGTAAAATGTTTGATTTGGTGATGCGCTGTGATTCTATTTCCTGTAACACTTGTTCTTTAGCTGAATTGAAAGATGCATTTGCCCTTGGCATAGTACTTAGCAGATCACTCATGCCTTTTAACGCTTCTGTTAATTTATCAGCTTGTGAACCGATGTAAGAAAAGTTGGTGTATTTTTTTCCAGGCTTACGTGGTTTTATGTATTCTGAATAAGCAGAGTAGGCCAATGCTTTCGATTCTCTTAGATCCTGAAACACAACTCCGCTCATGCTTCCTCCAAAATAGCTATTGTACAAAGCAATTACAGCTAACATATCCTGATTAAAAATATTGCCATCACTCAGCATTACAATTTCAACTTGTTTCATTGGATAATCAACAAAATAAACTTGTCCGCCATAAGGCCGTTCTTTAAAATCAAATTCAGGCGGTACATCTTTTAATTGCACGGGTGTTTTGTGAAGTGAAATCAATGAGTTTTTCACAACATCAGCTTCAAGCGAACCATAATAAAGGATGTGATGTTTTAAAGAACTTAAATTTTTTATTTTTTCTGTAATGTCATTAACCGTTAATTTATTTAATTCAGTTTCACTTAAAACATAAGTAAATGGATTATTTGCGCCGTATTTTGCATAATTGTTTAAAGCTGAATTAAGAATGATGGATTTGTTTTGCTTCGCATCTATTCGTTTTTTCAGCACATCGCTTACTAAATTTTTTAAAGTTTCTTCATTAAGTTTTGGGTCATTCAAAATGTTTTCGAAAAATGCGAGGGCTTTTTCAAAATTATCACTCAGCCCATTTAAGCTAATAATGGTTTGTTCATTATTAACAGAAACATTGAATGAGCAGCCTAATTTAAACAACTCTTCTTTCACTTGTGCAGGACTCATATCCGATGTACCTAAATACGGTACACAATCAATAGCGGTTTTTAATTGCTTATCGTTATTAGTTCCCATATCAAAAACATAGATCAGATCAAAGGTTGAGTTTTCTGTATTTTTTGTGTAACGGAATGGTAAACCAGGCTTGATTTCAAGTTTAAGAATGTCTTTATCATAATCAATATATTTTGGTTCTATTGGTTTTGTTTTTGAAGTGACAATGTTTTTTACAAATGGTGATGAATTTTCCCTGTCAACTTCTACAGGAGTAATAGCGGGTTTTTCAACTTTCTCAATATTTTTATCTTCCCCCATCCGTTTATAAGCAATAACATAATTATTGTTGTAATTTGCTTTTGCAAATTCCATAATTTCTTTTTTTGTAATTTTCGATAAGCGTTCGGTAGTATTTACTGCGTCCTGCCAGCTAATATCATTCTTAAAGGCATTTAACATTGCCATTGCGCGCGAACCGTTATCTTCTAATTCTTTTGTTTTTTGTAATTTCAGTTCGGTAATTGCCGCACCTAATAGCCAATCAGGGAACTCTCCTTTTTTTATTAATTCAATTTGCTGTAAAATTAATTTTTCAACTTCTTCTAATGTTTGTCCTGTTTTTGGCGAACCAAAAAATGCATGAACGGAATAATCTTTTAAGATGTAAGCAAAAGCACCGGCATTAATTACTTTTTGTGCCTGATTTAAATTTATGTCCATTAAACCGGCTCTGTTATTCCATAACAATAAATTAATTATGCTGATCATATCCGCATCCCTGCTTCCTGCACCATTAAAACGCCAGGCCATTGCTAAATTATCTGCTTCCGGACCAACAATTTCTTTTACAATTTTTGATGTGATAGGCGCTTCTTTTTCAAATTTATAAGTTTCAATTGGTTTTACAGAAAATTTTCCGAAGTTCTTTTCTATTTCTAAAATAGTTTTATCAGGATCAAAATCACCACTCATAATAATAGCCATATTATTCGGAACATAATTTTTATCGTAAAACTTCATGATCTCCTTCATCGAAGGATTTTTTAAATGATCAATTGTACCAATAGTGGTTTGCGTACCATAACTGTGTTTTTGAAACAATCCGGCCATTATAGCATCCCATGCTTTATCATTATCATTATCTAAAGTTCTGTTTTTTTCTTCGTAAACTGCTTCCAATTCGGTATGAAATAAGCGCAAAACAGGTTTGCGGAAACGTTCCGATTCAATTTTTAACCAATTATCAATTTGATTATTGGGAATATCGTTAATGTAAACGGTTTCATCAAACGAGGTGAATGCATTTGTACCTTGCGCACCTATTGCCGAAAGCATTTTGTCATATTCGTTCGCAATGGCGTATTTAGCAGCGACGCCTGAGATACTATCGATCTGATGATAAATTATTTTTCGTTTGGCTTCATCTTTTGTTCCGCGGTAAACTTCGTATAAATTTTCTACTTTATTTATTTGTTCGTTTTCTTTTGCAAAATCTTTTGTGCCAAATTCATCAGTTCCCTTAAACACCATGTGTTCTAAATAATGGGCTAAACCTGTTGCATCGGCGGGATCATTCTTGCTTCCCGATTTTACTGCGATCAAAGTTTGTATGCGCGGTGCATCTTTGTAAACCGACATATACACTTTCATACCGTTGCTCAATGTGTAAATGCGTGTTTTGTAAGGATCGTTGGTTGCAGTTTCAAAATTTAATTTTGGTTTTGCTGAACCATCTTTAAGCGGAAGGGGTTTGTTATTCGGGCTATCTTTTTTTTGTGCTGAACTAAAATTGATGACTAAACAAAGTAAGGCAAAAAATAAAATTCTGGATTGTTTCATAAAACGAAAGATGCTTAATTAATAATCTAATTCTAAATCTAAACGTTTTTTCAATTCCAGAAGAGATGGATTTTTTTCGGCGAGCAATTTAAATTTATCGGATGGTTTGTAAATTTTCGCGTTGTTAGTTGGCTCTGCTTCAATTTTTATTTCTAAACCAATGGTATTATTAGACAGCTCTTTACGGACGAAATCTAAAAAATCTTGCTTAACAGCAGTCAAAATTTCTTTTTGAGCTTCGTTATGAATGTTTAAAATAACAACGTTCGTATCGTTCAACTCTATTTTAGCTGTAGTAATGGAAGTAAATAACTGACGGTTACCGGCCAGATTTTTATTTTCCGCAAATATGAGAATGGTTTTTGTTACCGCTTCCAGATCAAAAGGCCGGTTCTCGAAAACAACTTCTTTTATTTCGGTAGCTATAGTTTGGTTTACCGAAGGCATGTTGGCTTTCACAACATCTTTTAAACTAAATTGTGCTTTTATTTTTAATTCTGAAAAAGGAACGATTGGCTTTTCTGCCGTCTTAACTATTTTCTCGTCAAGTTTGGAAATTTTATTTTGAGGTTCAGCAATTGTATTTGTTACTGAAGTAGTGGAATTAATTTGAAAAGGAGTTTCTGTTAACTCATTTTTTTTTTCCGCATCGTTTCCGGGTGCGGTATTAAAATAAGCCATTTGCATTAAACACATTTCAACTAACAACCGCGGATTTTTTGCGGTTTTATAATTGACATCGGTTTTACTAATGGTAGAAAGACATCTCAATAAAAATTGCGGTGAACACTTTATG
>DATMPR010000077.1:0-9093 GCA_035567575.1 Bacteroidia bacterium | reverse complement strand
TAACACAGGAACAAATTTTAGCAATGAGTAAAAACCAGGAAAAATCATTTCTCATAAAAGGTTATTGCTGTGAAGCAGATCATGCAGGACCAAGCGAAGGACAAAAATACGAGCAAGGTAAATTAGCAGAGCCTAATTTAGTTTTGGTCGCCACTTATTTAAATGCAATTAAAGTTGATGAAAACACGCAGCAATATGCAATATGGGCAGTGAGCAATAATAAACCAACAGCAAATATTGTCGGGAGTAATGATTCGTTAACGCAAGAGTTACGTCATTTCGTTGCGAAACTAAAAGGCGAACCGATTCCTTGGTTTACGTTATATAAACGCGTAAAAATTAATTCGTACGGTGATATAAATGAATTTCCTTTGCAATTAAGAGCGAGTGTAAATTATTATACAGATAAAACTTGCTATGCTTATTTTTATGTTACCGATTCGTTAGGAAAAAAAGTAGTTGCAATAACAGGACAATGGCTGCAACCCGGAAATCACGATTATCCGGTTAATGTAAATGTGAAGGGTTTACAAAAGGGGAAATACAAAATTGTTTTAGCTAATGAAAACACCCAATTCATTAATAAAGAGTTTGAAATTTGATATAATTTAAATGGTTGATTATTAAATTGTTATATGGTTTTCGGAGCTCTTTAGAGTTTTAAAGATTTTTATGGTTGGAAATTAGAATTTTTTGTTTTCTTTTGCAGAAAATTAGTTAGTAAAAATGTATTGGACTTTAGAATTAGCATCATGGTTAGAAGATGCGCCCTGGCCTGCAACCAAAGATGAATTGATCGACTTTGCAATGCGCTCAGGAGCACCAATGGAAGTGATCGAGAACTTGCAGGAGATGGAAGACGAAGGCGAAGCCTATGAGAACATTGACGAGATCTGGCCCGATTACCCAACAAAAGATGATTTTTTCTTTAATGAAGATGAATTTTAGCTCGCCCTTCGTCAAGCTCAGGATGACACACGAAAATTTAAAATATAAAAACTCAGACGTAAATGTTTGGGTTTTTTTATTAAGAATTTTTATTCTTCTTGTTTATTATCTGATCTCATTAATTTGAAAGTAAACAAACCAATTACCAATACGCACACAATCAACGCAACCCAGATCCACATTTTATTACCAATCAAAGGTTTTTGAACCGGAGCAATTATGTGTGGGATTTTAATTTCGTTGCCCAATTCAATTGTTTTTAAACCAAGGGGGATCAAAGATGAAAAATAATCAATATCATAAAGTGGCCGCTGATCTTTAGGATTTCCATACCCTACCACATATTTTTTATCCTTTTCTAATTTTATTTTTACATTTTGCACATGCGTAAAAGGTTTAATTGAAATTTTATTAAGAGGCCGATTATCTAAATTATTTATTATAAGACGCATTCTGCTTGACTTAAATTGAAAGTCTTCAAAATTATATTGCATTAAATACAATTTATTTGAAGAGCCTGACATTAAAATTCCAGTGCCAAACAACACCCATTTATCTTTTCCATTAACCGGATTGAAAAACTCTATCTGTACATCGCGTCTATAATTATCTTTATTTTGCACATCAACTTCTAAATCTGTAATTGCATAACTGCGTGCAAACTTACATTCAACTATGGTCTTCTTTTCTTTTTTGTCTTCAGAACGCACTTGCAATGATTCTACTAATTCACCCTCTTGCGCAACTTTTTCTTTTACCAGAGGAATAGACGCAGACAAGACATCGGTTTTACTTGAATTTGAATTATCAATTTTAGCTCTTAAATATTTAAAAGTTACAGGCTCAAATACAATTTTATTACGGTAATATTGATCATTGGCGTCCTTAAAGTACCTGAATAGTTTTTCATTCTCAATGATTATTTTCCAATTTTTATTATCGTTACTCCCTTCCAAAGTTACATCCTTAAAAAAACTTGGCTCGCTAAAATTTAAATAAACCTCGGAATATATCAAATTGGTATCCACAACAAGAGTTGCATAAGAATACTTACCTGTTTCATAACTTTTATCAATTATTTTTAAATCCTTAAAAAATTTCCGTTCATAAATGTCCAACCTGCTTGAACTAATTAAATAAGGTATTTCTATTGTATCTTTATCATTTAATTCGTAAAAACGGTAAAAACCTTCTCTGTCCAAAATTGCTGAACCCATTTTTATATCATAAAAACCGGTTTCAGGAGCTTGTTTCAGTTCGCGAAAATATTCACAGTTCCTTAATTGGGCATTTGCTCCTAATGATAAACTTAAGAACGCTAAAATTATTTTAATTTGTTTCATCTGCCGTGTTGTTGTTTTCGATTTCCTCTTCTTCTTTGCCTTCTCCGAATAAAAGCGGTTTAAATTTCTGATACATAAAGGATACTACCAATAAAATAATTCCGATCACTATAAATACAATTAAACGGTAACCCATCGTCATGCTCATTGCATCGCCTGCTAATTTCAATAACGTTAATCCAAATAAACTAATAGCAATGAAACGCAATGTTTTACGTTCACGTAAAATTCCATAAGTAATTAAGGCCATCGAATATAATCCCCACAATACAGTGTATCCCATCCGGTAAGCAACTTTACTATAATGATTGTAATCATCTAAATGCATCATGGTTATTATGTGTGATAACTCATCACTCAACACAATCAAAATCACAATGTGGAATAGCCAAAAATTAATTGGTTTGATTTTTTTAAGAATTTCGGCATTCCTGAATTGGTAAATCATGAATATCATCAAAGCAACAAACGGCAAAAAGAAATATCTGCAATTATAATTCCATGTGGTGATCTGTGAATATGGATAATTACTGATCGCTTCCATTTTTAAATCACTTATGATGGTGAAGCCTGCTCCTAATCCTACAATGACCATAATTAAACTTAAAGCCCAGGATATATAAGCAAACACAGTGCTGCTGAATTTTTTTATGCTAAACCAACTCATCACCGCTACAAAAGTGACACTATAAATTATCATCCATAAACCGGAATACGAATTCCAGGCGCTGTCGTGATCTGTCCAATCATAACCATAATCACCAATGTGTTTTGTTTCTGATAATTTATATTGGATATCGAAATATAACATGATCTCATTGCCAAATGTCATATAACAAACAATTAATCCAAACACAATTAAAATTACGTTGGCAATTTTACTTAATCGATCGGAAATCATTTTTTTATTTAACCACCAGACAAAACCAAAAACACCGGTACCAATAATGCTGGTCAAGAAATAACGGTTCATTAATGGTTTAAATGCTAAAGTTGTATCGGTATTATTACTGAAGTAAGAATAATTACTCCAATCGTGCCACAAACTACAAAATGCAAGGAGTGTAATACCATAAGCTAAATATTTATAGGTATTGATATTTGTTTTCCTGGTCATCCAGGTTAGAATAACCATTTCGCACAACCATATAATTGTTACATGATTTCCATCGAGCTGAATTGGAATGGCCATGGTAATAAAACTGATAACCATCGCAATGATAAAATAATAAATGGTTTTGTCAGCCACTTCTTTTTTGCGGCACAATAATGCAAATCCTAAATGGAAAATAGCATTCACAACACAAAACAATCCCTGATATTGTTCGTAATATTCAGTTCTCATGGCATTATACCCAATACCAAAATAAATTAAACTGTTACTCAAAACTAAAATTACATCCCATGCACTAAATGCTTTGTTACGGAATATTTTGTAAGAGATAAATGATAAATAAAACACTAAATAAAATGCGGTCGCAAAAAACATGGTGCGGCCAAAATAAATTTGGGGTTTGTAAGATGAAGCCATCCACACTGCAAAAATTAACCATGATAAACCGTAAGCCACATGATTAACAAATTTCCAATACTTTTTAAACGATAATATTAAGACACCTAAATTCAAAACAAGCATAAAACCAAACATATATTGTATTTCGCCGCTGCCTGTACTTAACAGAGGCGGAATAGTGTATCCTCCAACTAAACCAATTAACGCGATGATCTCATAATTATAAATGTGCGCTGCATAAACTGTAAAGGCAGTAAACACCGTCATAATAAAAAACGCAACCGGTGCAGAATAAAAATGATAATGTGAGTAACCAACGTAAGTCGTAAAAAACATGACCACCATGGCGCCACTTAATAAGATGGCGCTAAAAACATCGTATTTCTTTTTGTAAACTAAAGCGAGGGTTAAAATTATTCCTCCCGCTAAATAACCCAATACCAAACGCGTGGTTTCATCAATTAAATTCTGATCAATTGCATATTTAACACCAATGGCAATTCCCAAAACCAAAACAACAATACCAATAATACTGAACCAACGTGCGCCAATGGTTTCTTCGAAACCCAAAGCCGCTTTTTTTGGTTTTTGTGGCGGTTGTTGAATTGTAATGTTTTGAACCGCTTCAACGATTGGTTCTGTTTTAATTTCTTCAACGACAGGATTAATTGGCTGAATAACTTTTTGCTCCTCAACAACAGGCGTAACTTTTTCAGAAAGCTTTCCTGTTTTTAAAGCATTGAGTTCCGACTGCAATTGTGCTAATTCGTTTTTATATTTATCAAGATTATTTGAAAGGAGGACGATTTTTTGTCCGATAAGATTGATCTTTTCTTCGTTGGTCATATTAAGGGTTTATATTACCTTAAATAAAAGTAACATAATTTTTCAAACTAACCGGCTGATATAAATTAAAAACGCCCCGTAGTATTAACCACAAGGCGTTAAAAAATCCTAATCTTAATTTTTAGTCGATAACTATAACCAAATATTTGGAAGTTCCCCAGAATTCTTCAGCATTTAAGATCTCAATTTTTTCAATTGGTTTCTCACCAACTAATTTATATGAACCTGATGGATGTGAACTTAAAATTTTTGCTTTTTTAGAACCGATCGGAATACTGTTAACTTTAGAAATATCAATTTTAGTGAAATATTCTTTATTAAAATCATCTTTCATTTTAGTTGATTTACCTAAACCAATGAAGCCGCCTTCTTTTGTTGTAACACCTTTTTCTTTTAATTCTTTAGCAGTACCAATTGCATAAAAAGCAGTATTTAATTTTTCGGTTTTTGCTTGTACTTCCTGTTCAGATTCCTGATAATTTGTGTTGATGTTGCTTAACTCAATGTTTAACGCTTCAACTACACCTTTTAATTCAGATATCTCAGCATCTTTCGATTCTAATTGCGCTTCTAAGCTGGCGATCATTTCTTCTAAACCTTTAATTTGAGATTTACTTGCTTTTAATTTTTTGGTTAATGAATTAATGCGGCTTTTATTTTTTCCCATTAGATCGTAAATAGCCTGGATGTCTTCTTTGATCTGACCTTCTTTGCTTTTTACATCTCCCGCTTTTGATGACGCTGTAACAATTTTTTCTTTTGCTTTAATTTCATTTAAGTTGCTTTGAATTTCGTTGAAAGTTGTAACGAATTCCTGAATGGCTTGTTCTTTCTCTGATAATTTTCCGTTTAACTCACCATTAATATTAGCAAGGCTGTCAGCCAAAGGATCTGGTTTTTTCTCCCCTGAACCGCAAGAAGTAATGTTTAATGCAGCAAGACTTAAAAATAAAGCGACTACTAAGAATTTTAAATTTTTCATGGTTTTGGTTTTTACATTGTAAATGTATTAATTAATACCAATTTACCACCTGAGGTAACCCCCTTATTCCAATAAAAAAGCGCCCTATTAAGACGCTTTTATGATTTTTTTGCAATTAAAATTTTGGCGCTGATTAATAGCTATTTAGCCCAGAACTAATTAGCATAAATAGCAATATTGTCAATTTCCCAGGTAGAACCTGATGTCCCGGTACCGGAATATTTAAATGCAATACGTGTATTTGCCGACACATATGCACTTAAAGAAACCGTTCCGCTTGGTGTCCATACAAAATTACCGGATGATAAGGTAACGCCTGTTAATTGTGTCCAGGATGCAGTACTTGGGGCACCCGAATTATAGTTGGTAGAAATCCAAACCTCAAGTGCCGGACCGGTATATTTATAAGCTGTTTCAAAAGAAAAGTGCGGATTGGTAGCTCCCGTCAGATCTAATACCGGAGAAATCATCCATGTTTCGCATAAATAATTAGTTCCTGAAACATAATTTGAAATATTAGCATAAAGACGTCCATTATAAGTACCAATTGTATAAGGTATTGTTCCTGTTACATTATAAGTTGACCAACCACCACTCGCAATGCTTTGATCGTCGAATATCTTTATAACAAGCGGACAATTTCCAGTATTCAATTTTATTTCGTTATAATCGCGTATAGTTAATTGAGCAGACCCTTTATACTCAGTTAAAATTGCGGTTATAGATCCCTTACCGCACGGTGTAATGTAAGAAGCGAATTTTGCGTAACCGGAAGTTCTTAGATCAATGGTGCTGCTGGCTGCACTTAATAAAGTTCTATCAATACTATATTTACCAGTAGCATCAGCATAAGGCTGGCTTTTATCGCTATGAGAAAATTCCAAAGTATCTAATGTTATTAATCTGCCTTGATATTTTAGCAAACCGCCAATGCCGGTACTTTTTGCTTGCGCCATTGTTAATTTTGTAGGTGTAACAATATTACCTGAACTTATTTTTGCTATATGTTGAGTAATATCAATTGAATCCAGTTGCACCATTTGACCATAATCATCCAATACAACATTATTTAAATTGATCCTTATTTTATCACCCACATATAAACCACCTGACGCCATTAATTTTATCTGAAGCGCACTCCCACCTGCATCCTGTACATAAACAGTTTTATAAATATTACCGCTTGTTTCGTCGGCCGTAACTGTACATTCCAGATTAATATCTGTTGAGAATTTAAATAATTTAGTTGGCGGTGTAGGATTTTGGTAATAATACACATACTTTTTGTAAATAGAATCAATGGTAATATAACCACTAACCGGAACTGGTTTCAGGTTCGGAGGCAGATCAAATTTCTTTTTGCATGAGCTTAAAAAAAGAAATCCTGCTAAGAAGCTTAATGATAATGCGTGTATCGTTTTCATTTTATAATTTCTTTTTTAATTTTCTCTAATTACTATATCATCTACTTCATAAGTTGTTCCTGCTGAAGTCGTGCTTGTGTACTTAAATGCAATTCTGGTATTCGCAGTTTTAAATGAACTTAAAGAAATAATGCCGGAACCGGTGGGAACATAATTGCCCGTATTAGGTGATAAGGTAAAACCGGATAAATTTATCCAGGTTGCGGTACCCGGTAAACCTGAAGTGTAATTTGTTGAAACCAACACCTCAAGGTTATTACCTGAAAATTTCGCCATCGTCAGAAAAGTAAGAATTGGATTTACACCTGCGCTCAGATTAAGCGAAGGTGAAATTAACCAATTTTCAGAATTATGATTAGCAGATGAATAATATCCCGTAATTTTTGCGGAATAATTCCCGCTAAATAAACTTGGTGCCCAGGTAACAGAAGGATTAGTCACTGAAACCTGAGCCCACCCGCCGCTTGTTAAAGAATTATCTTCAAAATCTTTTTTATTGTATAAAATGCACGGAGTTCCGTTCATGTTTACTTCGCTTGGTCTTCTTATTGCCATTTGATTGGTTCCGCTATAGGCTTGTGCAATTCCAATTATCGAACCAAAACCTGCAGGCGTTTTTTGCTGAGCGAAAAGAGCGTAATTACTTGTACGTACAACCAATTGAGTTCCTGCGCAATCTTTAATAGTGCGGTTAATTGATGTTTGCGAAATTGGATCGGCCCAAATTTGATTTGCATCTGCAGGTAAAAAACCAGCGCCGTTAATTACAATTAAATCGCATAAATAATTAGCGTAATTAGAAGATGACAGATCAACAACAATTGGCTGAGGATTAGCCCCGCTTGCAAACTTAACCATGTGTTTTTCAAAATCAATGGTATCAATTTCTAACATGCCGGTTCGAGAATTAATATTAACATCGTAATTTTTTAGATTCAAATGAACTGAATCACCAACAAAAAAATCACCATTAGATGCTTTCATCGCAAGATGGATACCACCGGTATTATAACGATCGCGCAAATAAATTTCTTTATAAAAATTTCCGCTTAATTCATCAGCAATTACAACACCAATTAAATAAGCATCATTTGAAAACCTGTGAGTACAAGTGTTTGTACAATTGGCAATTGCTTTGAGTTCTGCAACAGGATATACATGTCCTTTTGTTTCATCTGCTATTGGAGCGGCATCGTATTTTTTCTTACAGCTGTTAAAAGCAAGTGATCCGCCTATTACCGCTATTAAAATTAAAAGTTTTTTCATTTTATATTATACTTAAATTAATATTAAAAACTAAAGTTAAAGCCTGCCATATAAGTAATGCCTTGCATATAGTAATATTTATTGTCAAACGTACTAATGTTAGCCATATCCCAACGTAATTGTTCGAAACCTGTTGTTCTTATCTTTTGATTATTTAAAAGGTTATTGATAGTTAAGTTCAACCGTAAATAATACTTTTTCATAACTTTAAATGATTTACCTGCTTGTGCATTCAAAGTAAAATAGCTTGGCAATCTTTCCTGATCAGTAACTAAAGTATTTACACCATTATTAGCAGTAATGTATTTTTCAACTGCTTCTGCTGTTCTTCTGTCAGGATTTGGTTCAATATATATCTGATCAAAATAATTTACCGATAATCCTGCAAACCAGTTTTTCTTTCCGTTGTACTTATAACTTAATCCCGCAACTAATTGAGGTGTACCGCCAACTTTGTAATTTTTTAAATACACACTTCTATCGTTATATAAACTTACATTGTTGTTATCCTGATAAGCATCTAATTTAGGACGATTAGTATAAACAAACTGACCATAACCAAAAGCACCTTGGATCACATGCGAGATAAATAGTGTCTTTTCTAAACCTAACTCAACACCCTGATGTGTCTGATTAACACCTCGCATAATTAAATCAACATTGTTACTATAAGCATCATGCCAAAACGTGCGCACCCAGGTTTGATTATTAATTTGCGTATAATAATATGTAGCACGGATCTTTAAACCGGGATAACGTATAATATAATTT
>DATMPR010000076.1:0-8136 GCA_035567575.1 Bacteroidia bacterium | reverse complement strand
CCATTGAAGTTTTTTCCAGCACTATCTATTTGTGCGAAATTCGCATAATCGTCTTTAAGACAGGTTATGCAGCCAATACTTTTGGCAAGGGTAATAGCAGAATCAATACAATCCTTGGCTCTCGGGTAATTTTTTTGTTTGGAATAAAGATTGCTCTGAGTTAAATAAGTCATTGATAAACCTCTGATATCTTTTAAACCGGCTTGCACTTTCATGACTTGCTTTAATACTTTTTCTGCATCCCGGAATTTTGACTGCGAGGTATAAATCTGTCCAAGGCTTACAAGACAACTTGATTCGCTTTGTCCGTCATTCAGTTCATGAAACATTTTACATGCCGATTCAGTATGTTTTTCCGCTTCTTTATAATTTAATTCATGCAGGTAAATAACACCGTAAGCCGATTCAACGTAAGCTAATCCAATTTGTGATTTTATTTCAGAGAACGCAGTTTGTGCTTTTTGAAGACAATCTTTTGCTTCTTTATATTTTTGTTGTTGAATGTAAACGCTTCCAATATTAATATTCACAAGACCAATGCCATATTTATCTCCAAGTTTTTCATAAATTAATAAAGAGTTATAATGCGCTTGTAAAGCTTCAGGAAGTTTACCAAGGAATTCATAAACAACTGCCAGATTACCATAAGTATCAGAAATACCTTTTTGATCATTAAGTTCCTTTCGTAAAGCAAGCGCAAGTTTATAATAATCTACTGATTTAATGTAATCGCTTTGATAATCATAAACCAAACCTAAATTATGATAGGATACTGAGAGCCCATCCTTAAAGTGTATTTTTTTAGAGATCGCTATGGCTTTTTCAATTACTTCTATTGCTTTGTCAAATTTACTTGCTTCTAGATAAGATGCGCCAAGGTTATTATAAAATTTTACTTTAATAGAATCTTCATTAGTATGACTTTTAATTTTAGCAAGCAAAGAATCGATTCGTTTTGTAACAACAATATCTCCCTGCGCACTAATTCTTAAAACAGATGCAAATAGAAGGACAATTTTAAGTATAATTTTCATTTTAAATTTTTATTCCAATTATTAGAACAACAGCAATGCATCATGATTTATTCTTCAATTTACGTTCAATGTATTTCTCTGTTGGCAATAAACTTTGTTGTATACGCCTTGCATATTTTATGCTGTCCAAAATTTCCTTTTGTTTTTCTTCTACTAATTCTTTTTGAATTTCGATAACTTCCTTTGATCTTTCCACTTGTTCTTTTTGTTCTTGAATGATCCGGTTAGCTTTTCGCTGCTGCTTCAAGCCATTGAAAATAAATCCGGCTAAGATAAGAACTAAAGAAAAACCGACAATGAAAACATTACGTTGTGCATTTTTCTTATCCGCTTCAGCTTTTTGTTTTTCAATTTCAGCTACATTTAAAGCCTGGTCTTTATGGAGAAGCTGAATGGCTTTGTCCTTTTTTTCTGTCTCGTATTTTGTTTGCATCTCAGCAATTTGCTTATCGGATTCGATATTAAGAAGAGTGTCCTTTGATTTGGTATATAGGTCATAATATCCAAAAGCTTCCTTATATTTTTTCATTTCTTTATATGCGTTGGCCAATGCAACGTAATTTTCTATTTCAAGATCAAGAGCCTTTATTTCTTTTGAAATGACTAAACTTGATTCGAACATTTTAATGGCGTTTTTTAAATCCATCTTATCAGCATACACTGTTCCGATATTTGTGCTTATACCGGTCACTTGGTATTTTTCGCCAAGCTCTTCATTTATTTTCAAGGCTTTAAAATAATAGATAAGACATTTCTCGTAATTTTTTTGGAAATAAAAAATATTGCCAATGTTGTTAAGCGTCTGCGCCATTAATCGTTTATCATTAAGAGATTCGCTTATTTTTAGAGAAAGCATATAATATTTATAAGCTTCATCATAAAGTTTAAGCCTCTCATTAGCTACACCCAGGTTATTATAACAGCCGCCCAGCGCAGCTTTGTTTTTGAGTCTCGGTTCAAGCGCCAGCTCTTTTAGAAAATATTCTTTGGCTTCAGCGAACTTATTTTGATAAAGACAAATATTACCAAGCGTACGAAAAGATAAAGAAATCCCTAAAGTGTCACTTATTTCCTCTTTGATCTTTAGCGATTTTAGGGCGTAATCTACCGAGTTTTTATAATCGCCCTTATAATCATACGCCACACAAATACTGTTTAAAACGGTAGCAATTATTCTTTTATTTTTGATCTTAGAGGCAATGGCTAACGATTGATTACAATACTCCATGGCTTTATCAGGATCTGAGCCTACAGTTTCTACAAATAGTTGATTTAAAATTTCAGTTTTAATGGTATCGATCTTCGCTTTTTTCAAACAAAGTAAAAGCGAATCAACCTTCCCCGATTGTGAAAAAAAAGTCGTGACATTTAAAATGCAAATTAATGTATATATAAGAAGTTTATTCACTAGATCTTTATATTGATAATTAAAAGATAATTCACTTATTCTGAATTTATTTTATGTTCATGTTTTCTTTTTTAACTTACGTTCAATATATTTTTCCGTCGGCAATAAACTTTGCTGTATTCTTCTTGCGTACTTAATACTGTCTACTATTTCATTTTGTTTTTCTTCAACCAAATGCTTTTGTTCTGTAATTATCTTATTGGCTCTGCGTTGTTGTTTAAGCCCTCGAAAAATGAAGAAAGCAAGTCCTATCACCAGGATCAAACCTGTTAAAATAAAATAGGTAGTCGTTTTTTGCTGATTTATTGTTTTTAGTGAAATTTCGTTTTGAGCTTGCAATAATTTATTATCCTTATCTTTTTTTTCAGTTTCATAACGTGTTTGAAGTTCGTTGATGTTCTTGGAATTTTCTGTATTTACCAGAGAATCTTTTATCAGGATATAATGTTCATAATATTGAAGCGCATCATGGAATTTTCCTGATTTCTCACATACTTTTGCAAGACCACCATAAGCAGCTTTTTCATAATCCAAATATTTAGTTTTTACTGCCAGCTTTAAAGTAGTATCGTAATAATGTTCAGCGATCTCGAATTTTTTTTCATCGAGATAGAAATCGCCGAGGTTTTGGTAAATTAATGCGCGGCCGGCATCATCACCAATTCTTGCGTAAATTTTTAATCCTCTATTATAAAGATCCAGTGCTTTTTCTTTTTTTCCGATTTCCGCATACATCAATCCCAGGTTAGAGTAGGAAGTAGCAACCATATCTTCTTCATTATTCTCAATTTTTAGCCTAACTGCTTCTTCCAGTGTTTTTATTGCCATGTCAATTTTCTTTTGGAAATAGTAAACCAGCGAAAGATTATTATAGCAATATGAAATACCCTTTAAGTCGCTTACTGTTTTATACTTTTCTAATGCTCTCGAAAAATACTGAAGCGATATATCTAATTTGTTCTGTTCATAAAAAACACTTCCTAACAAGGTTAAAGCAACAGCTTGTCTAGATGCTGCCTTTAGTTCTTCAAATGCTTTCAGCGCCTTTAAACTATTAGAAGCAGATAAATTATAATTTCCTAGATGATAATAACCTTGCGCAAGATTTAGTTCGCCATCGGCTATTTTACGTTTGTCTTTTATTTTTTTGGCGATCATTAAAGCGGAATCTGCATATTTTAAAGCATTCTGATACTCTGCTTTTTTTGTGCATAAAGCGGAAAATTTATTAAGAATATTGCATTTAACAGAATCCGGATTCCCGGCATTATAAACCTTAACAAGTGAATCCCAGGTTTTAGTTTGTGAACATAAAGGCCCAGCTAAAAAAGCAACTAGCAAAAAAGCAAATATGAATTTTAGTTTAAATAATTTAAACATGTTAATCCTGTTTCTTTTTCTTCACCATGGTTAAAATAGTAGCAATGCCGGCTGTGTCTCCTGTTACACCTTCTAGCCCTAATTTATCACGTACACTTTGTTCACTTGCATCGTAAATATCAACTACCCATTTTACAATTCCTACTTTAACCTCTTCGCCATTGGCTGCTGTTAAACCTTTGTCGTTCTCTAATTTTTCTTTGCAAGTAAAACGCACGCCAATTGTCATACCCGGATAAATTGGTTTTGTAAATCTGCATTCGTCAATACCGTAATTTAATAATATCGGGCCTTTTGGCGGATCAACAAATAAACCTGCAGCACGAGATAAAATAAAATATCCATGTGCAACTGTGCGTTTAAATATGGTTCCATCTAATGATCTCGGATCCATGTGTGCATAAAATTTATCCCCGCTTAAATTCGCAAAATTTAAAATGTCATCTTCGCTTACGGTATGAGTAGGAGTGATGAGTGTTTCTCCAACTTCTAGATCTTCAAAATACTGTCGGAACGGATGTACATCTTTAATTTTATATTTTCCGCCATATTGATAACTGTTTAAAATATTTGTAATGGTTGTTGGTGAACCTTGTATGGCTGTACGCTGTAAATAATGAAACACACCGCGTTTACCTCCCATTTCTTCACCGCCACCTGCGCGTCCCGGGCCGCCATGCACTAACATTGGCATTGGAGAGCCGTGACCTGTACTTTCTTTCGCGCATTCTGCATTCAAAACTAAAATTCTTCCATGCATACATGCTGCGCCAATTACATACATACGCGCAATTTTATCGTCAGAAGTAACGATCGAACTTACAAGAGAACCTTTTCCCATTTTGCTAAGTTGAATTGCTTCATCAATTGTTTTGTAAGGCATTAAAGTGCTAACCGGACCAAAAGCTTCGATGCTATGACAATCAGTATTTTTAAATGGAGAATCATTTAAGAAAATAATTGGCGGCATGAACGCGCCTTTGTATTTATCGGCACCTTTCACTTCAAATTTTTCGAAGTCTCCAATTATTATTTTTTGTGATCTGCTAAGTTGTTCAACTTTTTCCTTTACCTCTTTTAATTGTGCCTGTCCGGCGAGAGAACCCATTCGCACGCCTTCCACATTTGGATCACCAATAATATTTTGCGCTAAACGTTTTCCTAACGCAATTTGTACATCTTCAACCATTTTTTCCGGTACAATGATTCTTCTGATAGCAGTACATTTTTGTCCGGCTTTGGTTGTAATTTCCCTTGTTACTTCTTTAATAAAAATATCGAACTCAGGTTTTTCGGGCGTAACATCGCTGCCAAGCACACAACAATTCAATGAATCAGCTTCCATATTAAAATGCACAGATTCTTCCAGAAGGCGGGGGTGAGCTTTCAACATCTTTCCTGTTGACGCACTTCCTGTAAACGTTACAATGTCCTGATTCATTACATGATCTAAAATGCCATTAGCGCTTCCGCAAATTAATTGTAATGCGCCTTCCGGTAAAATTTTACTTGCAATGATTTCTTTTACTACAGCTTCAGTTAAAAAAGAAGTTACCGTTGCAGGTTTTACAATAGCAGGAACACCGGCAAACCAATTTACCGCAACTTTCTCCAACATTCCCCATACAGGGAAATTAAATGCGTTGATGTGAATGGCAACACCTTCTTTCGGTACACAGATGTGATGCCCGATAAAAGTATTGTTCTTACTTAATTTTGCAACATCTCCTTCGTAACAATAAGTTTCATTGGGGAATTGTTTTCTAAGTGAAGCATAAGCAAATAAATTCCCAATGCCGCCTTCGATATCCACCCAGCTATCGATACGGGTGGCGCCGGTTGCCCAGCTAATTTTATAAAATTCTTCTTTTTTACTAAGTAAATGTGTCGCCAGAGCTTTTAACATCATTCCTCTTTCCTGGAATGTCATTTTACGGAGTTTTGGTCCGCCGACTGTACGAGCATAGTCGCACATTTTTCCAAAATCCAAACCTTTACTGCTGGCAGTAGCAATAGTTTCACCTGTAATGGCATTGTAAAGATCTTGTCCTTTTTCTGTACCCGCGATCCATTGTCCGCAGGCATAATTATTAAGTGTATTCATAGAAATTTTATAGTCTTGTAAGGGTTATAAATATAATAAAATCAATATCATTTTAGCTCAAAATGAAGATAATTTTATAAATAGTTTTCGGGAATTTTTTTGTTTTTTAATTCGATTATTACAAAAATTCGTATTGAATAAGCGGTGGCTGAGCGTAGCCGAAGCCACATTCCTAAAAGGTGAACTTATAACCAACGCCTCTTATGGAGTGGAAATGCTTTGGTTCTTTGGCGTTCACTTCAAAATATTTGCGGAAACCTAAAATGTAATTATCAATGGTACGTGAAGAGGAATTTTCCTTTTCGCTCCATAAGTTCTCTATTATTTCGTCGCGCGAAATGACTTTATTTTCGTTATCAGTTAATAATTTAAGTAAGCCAATTTCCCGTTTCGATAATGTGCTTATTTCTCCGGCAATATCTTTGATCTCAAAAGTTTCAAAGTTAATTGAACATTTTCCAAAAGTATAAACTGAATTTTCAGTTTTAAAATTGCGTTTTATTACATTTTGTATTCTTAACAACAATTCTTCTAACTCAAAAGGCTTTGTAATATAATCATCGGCTCCTAATTTTAATCCCGATATTTTTTCGGAGGTTTGGTTTTTAGCAGTGAGAAATATTACCGGAACTTTTGAATCAATCGATTTAAATTTTTGACATAATTCAAAGCCGTTTATTTCGGGCAACATTACATCCAGTAGAACTAAATTTAAATTTTTGTGATGATCAGTAAATAATTGCAAAGCTTCGTTTCCGCTTTTGGTCAATTTTACGTTGTAGTTTTCAAGTTCGAGATTAAGTAAAAGTGTTTTACCTAAACTTTCTTCGTCTTCTACTATTAAGATCGTTGACTGCATTTCACTTGAGTGTAAAATTAATTCCGTAATAAGTTCCTTTTTCTGATCTGACTGCTATTTTTGCGTCGATCTGTTCGCCAAGCATATGCACTAGTTGCATTCCTAAACTTCCTTGTTTTTTGATATCGAAATTCTTTTTTAAACCAACGCCATTATCAAAAACGATCATGTTGATATGGTTATTATCGCGTTTTAATTTTATGGAAATAATTCCCGTATCTTTTCCGGGAAAAGCGTATTTAAAGGAATTACTTAAAATTTCATTTAGCATTAAGCCAATCGGTATCATTGTATCAACTTCTAAAAAAATTCCCGCCTCAATATCATAATTAAAACTAATTGTTTTTGCAGGGGTGGAATACGACATATTTACGCTGCTTGTTAATACTTCAATGTATTCTTTTAGATCAACTTTGCTTAGGTCAACTGACTTATACAACATTTCATGCACAAGCGCCATTGAATTGATCCGGTTCTGACTCTCTTTAATCAGCTCAAGAAATTTTTCATCAATAATATTTTCCGATTGTAAATTAAGTAAGCTCGAAACAATTTGTAAATTGTTTTTTACACGGTGATGTATTTCTTTTAGTAAGTGTTCTTTTTCAATCAGTAATTGCTCTTTTTCCTTTATGGTTAGGTCGGAGTATTTTAATTCTTCACCCAGCATGTTTACTCCGGCGCCAATTCCATCCAGTATATCATCCTCAGGACTTAAGTCAACTTTTTTAGAAAATTCGAGACGGGCAAAAGACAAAATGACTTCCAAAATTTCGTTGGCACGTTTGTTTTGAGATAAGGATATGTTATTTTCGCTGCCCTCCATTTATAAATGTTTTTTTAACCAGACTAAAGCATCTGTTTCGTTATCAAAAAGACGTGTAGGAACAGCGGGTCTGTTAAGGCCAAGAAAAAAATTCCCGATAACACGGCTGAGCGGAGATTTAATTACAATACCGAAAGCGCTGGTTTTAGAGTCCCGTCCTCTTGTTGAAAAATGTTCGCGCGCTTCCCTGCTCATCGACTTTATCCCCCTTGAATCGATTAAAATGGGAAATTTTTTATCCAAAAAAAAAGATGTAACAACTTTAGTATTTTCAAGGGCATGGTTTAAAGTAATTTCAGCATTAGGTTTTACTTTTGTCCGGGCTATACCATCAGGTCCCATCCAGGTCCAATAACTTGTAACACTAATGGCATTTTCAGGAACTTCCATAGGAGTGTAAATATAATAAATATGTTTTAATTTTTGTTTCGTTTAATTAGGTAAATTTAAAGCAGTAAAATTTAGAAAATGGCTGCTTTTAGTGTGAAAATTAGTGTAGCGGAGCTTAAGGACGCGCAAGTTATT
>DATMPR010000075.1:0-9020 GCA_035567575.1 Bacteroidia bacterium | reverse complement strand
TTCTCTCCGTAAGATTTTTTTTCGCCATACTTTTTATCTCCGTATTTTTTGTCGCCATATTTACGATCGCCGCCGCCGTATTTACGTTCTCCTCCAAACTTACGGTCACCACCACTACGACGTTCTCCGCCTCCGCTGCTTTCTTTGTAACGTTTTTCTGAGATCTCAAAAGATACTTTGCGGTTATTAAATTGGATCTCCGATTTGTTTAAGTTCATGAATGTATCAACAAATTTACTTTCAGTTTCGAAAAACGAAAATGAACTTTTTACGTCCACATTAAATATCATGCGAACCGGAATAGCTGCTGAATCTGCTAAAAATTCTTTCAGCGAATTTTGATTGAAGCCATCCATCATACCCATGTTCAAGAAGAAACGTTTTGTCTTATTATTATTCGCACCATCTGAATTTGTATTCAGGTCAGGCGCATTTTGATAATAAGCATAAAAACGGTTAAACTCTTCTGATATTACACGTTTAATTAATTCTTCTTTTGTAAGATCTTTTAACTCTTCGTAAATTTTCGGAAGATATTGTTCGATGTCTTCATCTTTTACTTCAACATCATGTAATTTATGAACCAAATGGAATAATTGTTTTTCACAAACTTCAGTTCCTGTTGGAATCGAAGCTTTTTCAAAACGCTTACCTAAAATTCTTTCGATATCTTTTATCCTGCCCATTTCTTTTGGAGTCGCAATTACGATCGAAATTCCCGAACGGCCAGCACGTGCTGTACGTCCGCTTCGGTGTGTATAATTCTCAACATCTTCAGGTAAATTGTAATTGATAACATGAGTAATATTATCCACATCAATACCACGGGCTGCAACATCTGTTGCAACTAACATTTGCAAAGTACGGCTGCGGAAACGCTTCATAACAAAATCACGCTGCGATTGTGACAGATCACCATGTAAAGCATCAGCATTGTAACCATCTTTAATTAAAGAATCTGCTACTTGTTGTGTTTCTGCTTTGGTGCGGCAAAATACTAATCCGAAAATTTCAGGATAAAAATCTGCAATACGTTTTAATGCTGCATAACGGTCACGCTGCATTACCGAATAATATAAGTGTGTGATGTTACTTGCGCCTTCATTTCTTTTTCCTGCAGCTAATTCAACAGGACTGGTCATATAATTTTTTGCGATGCGCTCAACTTCTCTTGGCATGGTTGCACTGAACAACCATGTGTTTTTTGTTGCTTGCGCCTGACCTAAGATCATATCTAAGTCATCTTTAAAACCCATGTTCAGCATTTCATCGGCTTCATCTAATACAACAGTTAAAATGGTTTGTAATTTTACAGCGCGGCGTTCGATTAAGTCAACTAAACGTCCGGGTGTTGCCACAATAATTTGTGAGCCCTGACGGATCTCGCGGATCTGGTTATCGATACTTGCGCCGCCGTAAACAGCAGTGATGTTTAAACCTTTCACATATTTACCAAAGTTTTTCAGGTCGTTGGTAATTTGCATGCAAAGCTCGCGTGTTGGCGCTAAAATTAAAGCTTGTGTATCTTTATTGTTAGCATCCAATTTATTTAAGATCGGTAAACCAAAAGCTGCAGTCTTACCTGTTCCGGTTTGTGCTAATGCAACAACATCGGTGCTTTTGTTAGATAATAATTGGATAGTTTGTTCCTGTATAGGAGTAGGGTTTGTGTAGCCAAGATCATTAATGGCTCGCATCAGGCTATCTTGCAGCCCCAATTCTTCAAAGGTCATTTTTTATATTTTAAGTTAAACATTAACTGCACTGGATTCAAACTTGCAGTCAATGCCATAAGGCGGACAAAACTCGCAGTTTAACTCACTTAGCAGTGATTTCGGGGGCAAAGGTACACAATTATTGCTAATATCCTAATCTATCAGGGTTTAGGAATGATGATAGCTGTTAAACTTAGCTTAGAATTTCATATTTTTACGGTCATTCTGATGCAAATCAGAATTTGCGGAAGCAATATGAAGAAGAATCATTACGCAATAATTATGGCAGGCGGTGTGGGAACACGTTTTTGGCCCATGAGCACAACTTCGCATCCAAAACAATTCATTGATATTTTGGGAACAGGCCGCACTTTATTGCAGCAAACTTACGATAGGTTAGTAAAAATTTGTCCGAAAGAAAATATTTTTATTGTTACAAGTACTTCTTATTTCGAATTAGTACAAACGCAATTACCAAAATTACCAAAAGAAAATATTTTGTGTGAACCTGCACGTAAAAACACCGCGCCTTGCATTGCGTATGCATCGTATAAAATTCACAAATTAAATTCGAAAGCTATAACGGTTGTCGCACCGAGCGATCATTTAATTACAAAAGAAGATACATTTGTAAAAGCAATTAAATCTTGTTTTGCAAAAGCAGAAGCAGAAGATTGTTTAGTTACATTGGGAATAAAACCTTCGCGGCCTGATACCGGTTATGGTTATATTCAATACATTGATTCAAATACAAAAGAAAAAGACAAACGTATTTTTAAAGTAAAAACGTTTACTGAGAAACCTGATCACGACATGGCAAAATTCTTCATGGAGAGCGGCGACTTTTTATGGAACTCCGGTATTTTTATCTGGAGTACAGAAAGTATTATAAAAGCCATGGAAGCTCACGATTCTGAATTAGCAAATGTATTTAAAGAAGGTTGGGATGATTACAATACAAAGAAGGAGCAGAAATTTATTAATGACGCCTACAACATTTGCAAAAACATTTCCATCGATTATTCTGTAATGGAAAAAGCAAAAAATGTTTACGTGCGCTCATCCATCATTGGCTGGAGCGATCTTGGTACGTGGGGTTCACTTTATACTCACCTGAAACACGATACACATAAGAACGCCATCGTTGGTAAAAACGTAATGCAATACAATTGCAACAATTGCATAGTTCAAGTCCCGAAAAACAAATTAGTAGTACTGCAAGGTTTAGAAGATTACATCGTAGTAGAATCTGAAGGCGTATTAATGGTTTGCAAAAAGCAAGACGAACAACAGATCCGCAACTTTGTGAACGACGTGAAAGTTCATAAGGGAGAGAATTTTGTTTAGATCTAAATTCTAATTCAAAAGATATAAAATGGCAAGTTTTTTAAAAGGGAATGAATTAAACTCCGCTCTTGAAAAAATTTTTGACGAGGCAGAGGATTTATTAATTCTAATATCTCCATATATAAAATTGCATCACAGGTTTGAATCTGTTTTAAAATCTAAAATCTCAAACGATAAACTTAAAATATTTATTGTTTTCGGTAAAAATGAGGGTAATATTGCAAAGAGTTTAAGTGGAAAAGACCTTGACTTCTTTAAACAATTTCCAAACATTGAAATTCGGTATGAAAAAAGACTACATGCCAAGTTTTATGCTAATGAAACTTCTCAAATTCTTACTTCTATGAATCTTTATGATTTTTCACAGGATGAAAATATAGAAGCGGGAGTTAAAACCGAAATTAATTTACTTAATAATTTAGCAAGTAATATTGTTGGTAAAAACCTTGATCAAGAAGCTTGGGAGTATTTTAATACGGTCGTAGATTCAAGTGAACTGTTATTTAAAAATGAGCCTGAATATGAAACAAAATGGGACGGAATCAGAAAGAAGTTTAAGTTAATTAATAATAAGGTTGATAAAATATCGGAACATTTTACCACTAAAATAAACTCTGAAATTACACCAAGAATTGGGTATTGTATTCGATCTGGAGAAAAAATTCCTTTTAATCCTTCAAAGCCATTTAGTGAAAAAGCTTATGAGAGCTGGTTAAGGTATAAGAATGATAATTACCCTGAAAAATTTTGTCACAAAACTGGAAAACCTTCTAATGGTAAAACGACAAAAGCTAATCCAATATTAAATTAGTTTATCAACTCCGAACTATTTCACCCACATCAAAACTTTCCCGTTATTTTCGTAGGTTCAAAATCTTTGTCGAGGTGGATTGAGCGGTTTTGCTTTTAACACAAATTTTTGTATCTTTGTAGAAATTTTTAGCAATGAAATCAACCAACCTTCAATTAAGAAAAATCAGCCTTATTGAGTACCTTTTGGGCATTCAGGATGAAAAATTATTTGCTAAAGTTGAATCAACAATACATAAGGGCATGAGGTCAGCAAAACCAAATGATATTGTTTTCACCAAGGCTGAGATCATTGAAAGAGCTGAGTTTTCAAATAAACAAATAAAGAAGGACCATGTGTTGAATCAAAAAGAATTGGAAGCTCAATCTAAAAACTGGTAGTTCCTATGCAAGTTATTTGGACTAACTTCGCCATCTCCGAACTAAAAAGTATTTATCTGTATTATCGAATGGTTGCCGGGAATTCAGTTGCCGATAAAATCCGAAAATCAGTTTTTACTGCCACTAAGCATTTATTAAAATATCCTTTAAGTGGAACTATTGAGGAAAATTTGATTGAACTAAATCAAGAACACAGATATTTAGTGGAGGGCAATTACAAAATAATTTATAGAGTTATTAATAATGATATTTACATTACTGATGTTTTTGATTGCAGACAGAATCCACAAAAAATAAAACGGAAGAATTTAAACAAATAATCATTGCATGATTAAATTATCTAAGAATAATAAAAGCCGAATGACACCTTCGCAAAAGACCGAAATTGAAAAGCGTTCAGTGTTATATAAACAAGGAAAACTTACACTATCTTCTTGGAATGAGATTAAAAAAAGAACCCACTTAAAATAATTGTTGAGAATTTAAAAACTCTCCCAACTCTGAACTCTCAACTCCCAACTACTTCACCCACATCAACACTTTCCCGTTATTTTCGTAGTGCTCAAAATCTTTGTCGAAGATGATGGCGAAAAAATCTATTAAAGGTAAAATTCCAAAAATACCGCCGAGTGTTGCAATGTAAACAACAGGCACGTAAGGTTTCGTTCCTAAAAAAATTCGGTGCAGTCCAACAATTCCAAACGGAAAAGGAAATGCTAAAACAGCAGCGATAATACGCCGGTGGTCTTTATGTTTTTTGCGGAAGAGTTTAAAGAGCGGGTTAGGGGCTTTGTCAGAAAATTCTGTTTGTTTTAATTCAACAAATTGTTTTTCTAATACTGTTCCGGTGCTGTCGAGCAACCACACTTCTTTTTTCTCTGAGAAAATATTTAAGGAAAAAAATAGAAAAAAGAAAATCAAAAAACGAACTGTCATCCCGAACTTGTTTCGGGATCTTAAAGATGCTGAAACTTGTTCAGCATGACCGTTGTCTTCGTTGAGCATTATACAAAAATAAGAAAGGGGATCGTCGTTAAACGATCCCCTTCAAATTAAATTAAACAATGAAATGTTCTTATTAAGATGTTAAGTGCCTGTCCTGAACTTATCGAAGGATTATTTCTTAGCAGCTAAATAAAGTTCATTCACTTTATTCCAGTTAATTACATTAAAAAATGCAGTCATATAATCCGGACGGCGGTTCTGGTAATGTAAATAGTATGCGTGTTCCCAAACATCCATTCCTAAAATTGGTGTTCCTTTGCAGCCTGCATCAGTGATATCCATTAAAGGATTATCCTGGTTGGCAGTTGAGCAAACAGCTAGTTTTCCATCTTTCACACAAAGCCAGGCCCAACCTGAACCAAAACGTGTTGCACCTGCTTGCGAAAATTGTGTTTTAAAATTATCGAATGAGCCGAATTCACCACCGATTGCCTTTCCAATTTCGTTAGATGGCATTCCGCCTGCATTTGGCGCCATGATGTTCCAAAATAAAGAGTGGTTGTAATGTCCGCCGCCGTTATTGCGCACAGCCATGGGATATTTAGAAATATTCTTACAAATTTCTTCGATGCTTAATTTCTCTGCATCTGTTCCTGCAATTGCAGCATTTAAGTTTGTAACGTAAGCGTTATGATGTTTATCATGGTGGATTTCCATGGTCTTAGCATCAATATGTGGTTCAAGTGCGTTAAACGCGTAGTTTAATTTTGGTAATTCAAAAGCCATATTTTTAGTTTTTAGTGGTTTTAATTTTAATCGAAGTTATAAAATAATTTAGTAAGCAATGTTACATAATTCTTAGGATTTTTCTAACACTTCGATAGCTTTTTTAAGGCTATTGTCGGTTTGGTTGATAATAGGATAATAAGCGTCCTTATCGTATAAATTACGGCCTACCAGGGCTTTAATTAACTGTTTAAGATTAGAAGCGCTTTTTGTTTTTTCTGTATCTGCTATTTCAATTTTCTTTTCCTTCAATAAAGCATAAAATTCTGTCACCATGGTATCGGTCACATTAAACTCGGTTACAAATTTTTCGGGTGTATATTTTTTCATTATTTCAGTGCGGTGTTTATCGCTGTAACTAAAACCAAACTCAGTAATTAATCCCGTGTAAAATAATTTGTTGACGAACGAAGAATATTTCGCAGTATCGAGCGGTACAAAAATATCAGGCATGATACCACCGCCGCCATAAACTATTTTACCTCCGGGAGTGATGAATTTTTTAGATTTATCTAATTTGTTGCTATCAGCATTTATCATTTGTCCGTCGCTATACCGGTCGACTTCTTCTTTGTAATATTCTTCAGTTCCCTTCTCATAAGATTTTTGAATGCAACGTCCCGTTGGTGTATAATATCTTGCAACAGTTAACCTCACTGCAGAACCGTCGGGTAAACTTTGCTGGTCTTGCACTAAACCTTTTCCAAAACTTCTGCGGCCAATAATTGTTGCGCGGTCGTTATCCTGTACTGCTCCGGCAACAATTTCGCTCGCACTTGCGCTGCCTTCATCAATTAAAATCACTAATGGATTATTTTCAAAACTTCCGCGGCTTGTAGCTTTGTAAATTTTCTTTGGATTAGCACGGCCTTCGGTGTAAACAATTTGCAAACCGTCCATTAAAAATTCGTCGGCGATATCAACAGCTGCTTTTAAAAATCCGCCCGGGTTACCGCGCAGATCAATAATTAATTTTTTCATTCCTTTTTTGCTGAGTGCATTAAAAGCGTTTAAATATTCTTCATAGGTAGTAGCAGCAAACTTGCTGATCTTCATGTAACCAATTCCCGGTTTAATGAGGTAAGAAATATCAATGCTGTAAAGCGGAATTTGTCCACGCGTAATATTAAAATCAATTGTATTTTTAACTCCTGCTCTTAAAATAGTGACCAAAACTTTTGAGCCTTCAGCACCGCGCAATTTTTCAAAGACTTCTTTATTTGTAATTTTTGTACCCGCAACATTTTTCCCATCTACTTTCACAATTTTATCACTGGCTTTGATCCCTAATTTTTCTGACGGTCCACCGCTTATTGGTGTAATTACACGAATGGTATCATTAATTAAATTAAATTCAATACCGATACCTTCAAAATTTCCTTCCAATCCTTCGTTAACTTGTTTAAAATCTTCGGCCGGAATATATGCCGAGTGCGGATCTAAACTTTGCAGCATGGAAGTTACTGTTTTTTCTACCAGTTGTTTTTCGTTAATAGTATCAACATAGTCTAATTTTATATATTCTAATAAGCTTGTGATCTTTGTGTAAGGGTTTCCGCTTTGGTTTTTGCTGCCAATACCGGGCAAAGTACTATTGAATGAAAAAAAGTAACCGCCAACAATGCCAATTATCAAAACCAGTGAAAACCAGAGGGGTAAAAAGGGGTTTCCTTTGGGTTTTTCATTAGTTTGGTTTCCGTCCTGCATTTTCGTAAATTTGCATAAAGATAATGGTTTAAAGCCAAGCATTAACTAATGTTTTTTACTAAAAAAATACAAATTTTATTCGTTGTTTTAGTTTGCATTGCGGCTCTTTCATGCAAAAAAAAGGCTACGAAGGTGCAGGATAATGGTATTCCTTACGTGGCAATAAACCTGGTTATTTATCCCGGCGACCCTCTCAATTTTAAAATTCAAACCGCGGGAGGCTGGCAGTATTTTAGCGGGGGAGTTGATGGTTTGATCGTTTATAGAAAAGCACCTACTGAGTTTGTTATTGTTGAAAGAGCTTCTACTTATTATCCTGATAATTTTGATGCAAGAGTGAAGGTTCAGGCTGATGCTTTTACTTTGAAAGATACCATAAGCGGTTCTAAATGGCAAATATTTGACGGAGCAGTTATGGCCGGACCGGCTACATTGCCTTTGCGTATTTATCGTAATACTTATGACGGGAATGCCTTAAGAATTACCAATTAATTTTTTATTTTTTTCGGGTCAGGAATTCCGGCGTTTTTCCATTTGCAGGTTTGCACCAGATGCAAAATATCTCTACGGATAAAATCAACAACAATTTTTAATGAATCAATATTTGGTACAGTATTAAAATACAAAGCGCCCCGCAAAAAATGTTTTGTGCTGTCGGTTAAATAAAATTGTACCGATGAAGCAGTGTTTCCTTCAATATCATAAACTAAACCATACACTTTGGCGCTATCTCTTATTACCACACTTTCTTCTAAACCTGTTGCTTTTATTTGGTGACCAATTGCAAAACCGCGCGAGTCTTCGAGGAAGCGGTTTAAGTTAGTATCTGTAACATCTTTATAACTGAGATGAATGGTAGCTTTAAATTGTTCGAAATTTATATTTAACCAGCAAGGATCGGCGCCCATGTGTTTATCCTGTGAAATATTAGCGTAAGTTGGAATTTCGAAAGTGAACGGACAAATACTATCGTACATTCTATAATTTTTTTCAGGAAAATTTATTCTGAAATAGCCGCGTGGTTTTGGCGAGTAAACTTTGTCATCATCATCACATGATGAAATTAACACAACGCTTGCGAGAATTAAGAAAAAATATTTCAAATGCAATTTCAAAAAATTAAAATGGCAGATCGCCGCTATCTTGTTTGTCAAAAGAAGTATCGTTACCGCCTTCGTTTGTATTTGGGTTAGTCCCGGCATCGCGGCGTTGTAAAATATTAAATGATTCGGCTACGATTTCTGTGATGTTGCGTTTGTTTCCGTCTTTATCGTTCCATTGGCGGGTTTGTAATTTTCCTTCAATGTAAACTTGTGTTCCCTTTTTCAA
>DATMPR010000074.1:0-7270 GCA_035567575.1 Bacteroidia bacterium | reverse complement strand
AAATTATGATCGTTCCACAAATTACATTTGGCGACTGACCTAATTTGCGCATAATGCGGAAACCCCAGTAAAAAATTTCTCCTGTTTTTTCAAAAATGTCTGTCCAAGTAATCATTAAACGCGTCATAATGCTATAATTTTGTAAGTTTACGGTACAAATATATAAATAATTAGAAATCTAAGAAACTGTGGTTGTCGGTGTTTTAAAAAAGGGATTAACAACGGCTTTGCCGGTAATTATTTCATTTTTTGTACTTTTTATAACGCTTTCTCTTTTTTCATTAACCAAATCAAAATCAAGTAATTACGAAAATATTTTATATGTGATTCTTCAAGAAAATTGCACGGGTGCGTTTTCAATCACATTTATTAATATTCTTTGTTTTGCAATTGGGGCCTTACTTATCTCTTTTTATACCATCCGGCAAGAGGTAGTTGAAAAAACAAATTACATTCCTTCTTTTTTATACGTTTTTTTTAGCGCCATTACCTTACACAATTCACTTCTTCATCCTTCTTTAATAGCCAACGTTTTTATTTTATTATCGCTCATTAATATTACCGACACTTACCGTGAAGAGTATGTTCTCTCTAAAATTTTTAATGCCGCTTTCTTTATTTCATCAGCAATGTTTTTTTACATTAACTATGCGTTTTTTATTATTTTCTTTTTTATTGTTTTATTGATCTTACGGCCTTTCAACTGGCGCGAATGGTTAGTAGGAGTTGCCGGATTAATTGCGCCTGTTTTTATTTATTTTTCGATTGGTTATTTAATTAATATTCCGTTCACTGATTTTTTTACTTACCTGTTAAATCTATTTACCAATTTTCAAAGACCATTATTATCGGAATATTTTTATCCTTTGTTTTTATATTTGATCATTTTACTTTTTTTGGGAGCCGGAAAACATTTTACAAAAGGCTTAGGTGCGAAAATTAAAACTCAAAAAAACATGGGCTTGATGTATTGGCTGTTGATCTTATCGCTGGTTAATTTTTTCTCTAAAAACAATACGTCTTACTTTCCATTAATCGCATCAATTATTCCCTTAAGCGTTTTGTTAAGCGATTACTTCTACAACATTAAACAATTGAAAGTATCGAACACACTTTTCTTTTTGCTTCTGGCAAGCGGTGCTCTTTTATTTTTAATGAATTTAGATCTGATTTAACGCTTCCCAATATTCTGCAGCGCGGCGCGTGTGCGGAATAACAATTGTACCGCCAATAATATTAGCTACAGCAAAAATTTCGTAAACTTCTTCAGTAGTACATCCTTCTTCTTTACATTTTCCTAAATGGTATTTAATGCAATCATCACAACGCAAAACCATACTTGCTACTAATCCAAGCATTTCTTTTGTTTTTACATTTAAAGCGCCATCAACATATGTATTGGTATCTAAATTAAACAAGCGTTTTAATACCAGATTATCTTTACTTAATAATAAGTCGTTCATTTTAGAACGGTAATCATTAAACTCTTTTACTTTGTTATCCATTACTTGCCAATTTATATTTTTTTACAACGTATTTAGAAACGTAAATACTAATTTCATAAAGTAAATACATCGGTACAGCCACGATCATTTGTGAAGTTACATCCGGACTTGGCGTAATAACCGCAGCCACAATTAAAATAACAACAATTGCGTGCTTCCTGTATTTACGCATAAATTGCGGCGTTAATAAAGTCATGCGCGTTAAAAAATAAACTAACACCGGCAATTCAAAAATAATTCCTGAAACCAATGTCATTGTTGTAATGAATGATGAATAATCATCTAAGGTTTGATTCGTTTGTATAAGTCCGCTTTCCGACATCTGATAATTGATCAGAAAATTGTATGACATAGGGAACATTAAAAAATATCCGAAACAAATTCCAATTAAAAATAATAAGGAAGCAATGACAATAAATATTTTTACAGGACCAATTTCTTTGTCTTTTAAAGCCGGACGTACAAATTTCCATAATTCCCATAAGATAAATGGAAATCCTAAAATTAATCCTCCCATAAATGCAAACCACATATGGGTAAAAAATTGCTCTGAAATTCCAAGTGTTTGAAGTTTCACCGGTTTCACCGTCATACACATTACATCGCCCATTCCTAGTTTGTGACCCGCTGAACATAAAACTTTGTAAGAGATAAAATCTTGTTTAATGGGTCCTAAAAAAATGTTATCGACAAAAAAACCGGGCAGGCAAAAAATAACAACAGCTAAGATCACAATCACAGCAGCACAACGAACCAAGTGCCAGCGCAATTCTTCAAGATGTTGTAAGAACGACATCTCCTTTGCTTTAGTTTCTGTATGGGTATTTTCTTCTATTAAAGCCATTTTATGAAGGAACAAATGTACAATTTAGCCTTGTCCTTTTCAAATTGATCAATAGTAGTAAAATAGTGATTATTTCAAGTCAAATCCGGCTTCTTCCATATCATCCCAAAAAGCAGGATAAGATTTTTCAACTACTTCAGGATGCTCAATTTTCAATCCCGGAAATTTCAAAGCTAATGGCGCAAAACTCATTGCCATACGATGGTCGTTATAAGTTATAAGTTGTAGATTATTATTTATTAATTTAGACGCAGGGTAAATTACAATCGAATTATCTGTTGCTTCAACTTTAGCGCCGAATTTTTCAAATTCGTTTTTTAACGCGCTGATCCTATCTGTTTCTTTTATTTTTAAAGTTTGTAATCCTGTCAGATTTGCTTTTATTCCCAAACCGAAACAAGTTACTGCAATTGTTTGAGCGATATCCGGACAATCCGTAAAATCATATCTGAATTCAGTATCTGAAATTTTTTTCTTTGTTAAGCGAACTCCTTTTTCAATAAATTCTGTATTTACTCCCAGATTATTGTAAATGCCGGGCAAAATACGATCAGCTTGCAAACTTATTTTGTCTAAAAACTTTAATTCAACGTTTGCATTTTCCGATAACGCTACCATACTATACCAATAAGATGCAGCCGACCAATCAGACTCAACTAATAATTGCGGTGTAAAAACTGTGAACGCTGATGGTGACAGAACAATATTATTTTCTGTAAATGAAACATAAATGCCAAATTGTTTTAAGAGAGAAATAGTCATACCCACATACGGTGCAGAAACCATGTTACCTTTTAAAACCAATTCCAATCCTTTCTGAAATTTTGGTGCAGCAAGCAGTAATGCAGAAATAAACTGACTGCTTATACTTGCATCAATTTCAACTTTGCCTCCGTATATTTTTTTTCCAATAATTTTTAAGGGAGGAAATCCTTCCTTTTCCAAATATGAAATATCAGCGCCTAATTGTTTTAGTGCATTTACCAATTCAGCAATTGGCCGCTGCTTCATTCTATTAGAACCGGTAATGATCCATTCTCCTTCTCTTGTTGACAAATACGCAGTTAAAAAACGCATGTCAGTTCCTGCATGATGAATGTTTAATGTTCCTGCAGTTTTGTTTTGAATTTGTCCTAATGCTTTTGCGAGTAAAATAGAATCTTCTGAATCGGATAAATTTTTAAAATGAATTGACAAGCCGGAAATCGCTCTTATCATCATCAAACGGTTGCTGACGCTTTTTGAACCCGGCAGTTCAACGGTAGTTTTTATGTTTCCCTTTGGAGGAAAAATTTGGATCATGACGTAATTGAATTATAAAATTCCAAAGACTCCAGAATTTCCATTGGGGCAACCGGCACATTTATTTTATTTTTTCCAATACCATTTAACAACGCACATTGTATTTGAAGTTTATTATTTCGACTAAGCCCACTACAAGTATTTTTTTTATCGTTGATGGTAGCTTTTACCATTTCACCAAACAATAATGAAGGCAGTGGTGCAAACGTAAACTTAGTTGTTAAAGTATTTACAATTTCGTCAAACTCTTTTTTCGAAATTAATTTTTTCTTCAGAGAAATTTTGCTTTCACAGATCATACCGGCTAAAACTGCCTCTCCGTGCAAAATATCAACCTCGCTCGCTAATAAAACTGATTCAATGGCATGTCCGACTGTATGTCCGAAATTTAATGCTTTGCGGATTCCTTTATCAGATGGATCTTTCTTTACAAAATTATTTTTAAGTGCTACACTTTTTGTGATAAATTCATCATCCAAAATTTTAGCAGTTTGCAATTTCATCCATAAAATTTTATCTGAGATCAAAGCCATTTTATAGATCTCGGCCATACCGTTTGCAATATGACGCTGCGGAAGAGTTTCTAGAAATTCCGGATAAACAAAAACACCTTTAGGTTGAGTGATCGTGCCAATGACATTTTTTAATCCTAAAAAATCTATTCCGGTTTTTCCTCCCACACTTGCATCTGCCATTGCCAATAATGAAGTCGGAATATTTATAAAATCAATTCCGCGTTTATAAACTGAAGCGATAAATCCACCAAGATCAGAAACAACTCCGCCGCCTAAATTAATTATTAAAGCATTTTTATCTGCGTTATAACCTAGCAGTGCTTCCCATAATTGAGAACACAATTGCAAATTTTTAGAATTCTCGCCGCTTTCTATTTCAAAAATTTCTGCGTCTTTTAATTCTTTACACTGCACAACTAAAGTTGGTAAACAATTTTTAATTGTATTCTCATCACACAAAATAAAATAATTGCTATGCTTTTGCTTTTTAAGAAAAGAGCTAAGATCTTTGAATACCTTTTCACCAACATAAATTGTATAGCCTAACGACTTGATCATGCCTAAAATTATTCAAATTATAGAAATGTTGCCAATTTATTTATGTTTTGTATTAACACATCCGATTCCATAAAGTTAAGAGTTTGCTGGGCATCCGAAAGTGCTTCTTCAGGTTTTTCATGAACCTCGTAAATAATACCGTCAGCCCCTGCCATTACTGCAGCTAAAGCAAGTTTAGGTACGTAATTCCGGATACCAACACCGTGCGAGGGATCGGCAATTACAGGCAAATGACTTTTATCTTTTAATACCTGAATAGCATTAATGTCAAATGTATTCCTGTAAATAGTTTCAAAAGTCCGGATTCCGCGTTCACATAAAATTAAGCGCTCGTTACCTTTGCTGAAAACATATTCGGCTGAATACAATAATTCTTCAATAGTTCCGCTCACACCACGTTTTATTAATACGGCTTTATCCAATTCACCTAAAGCATCCAGTAAATTAAAATTCTGCGAATTACGGGCTCCTACTTGAAAAATATCAACGTAAGGATACATTTCTTCAATTTGCGAAGCCTGCATGACTTCAGTAATAATTTTAATACCATGCGGCTTACAAAATTCATGCATCATTTTTAAACCATCAATTCCCAAACCTCTGAACGCATAAGGCGAACTGCGCGGTTTATAAACACCGCCCCGCATTATTTTAATATTGTTTTTAATTAAGTGATTCGTGATGCTTTCCATTTGCGTTTCATTTTCAACTGAACACGGTCCGGCCATAATTGAAACTGCGCCATCACCAATAACGACATTGTTACCTAAATCAATAACCGTATTTTTAGTTTTCCATTTATTGCTTACTAATTTATAATTATCGGATACACGGTGTACATCTTTTACGCCTTTTAAATGTCCGATAGTGCGGATATCAAATTCGTTTTTACCAATGCAAATTAAATAATCTTCAAATTGTGTACTAACAGGGCTAACTGAAAATTTAAGCTGAGTTAAAGTTTCATTAATTTTTTCCGATAAATCTTTCTCTATGTTTTTTTCTAGCTGTATTATCATGATGCAGTTTGTTTAGTTTTTATTGCTGATGTAAATTCTGAAATATCTTTTTTGAAATTATTTGATCTTGAAAGCAGTTCGATAAATGCGGTTCCAATAATGGCACCATTGGCGATCTGACAAGCTTCCGAAAATTCTTTTTGTCCTTTTATGCCAAAACCAATTAACACCGGGTTCTTTACATAGGTCAACTGCGCTAATTTTTTTGAAACTCCCTTTGATCCTCCTGTTGTTGAATTTGAAGAAAGCAAATACAAAAAACCACCGCTAGCTTTGTCTAACTGTTTGATGCGTTCAGGTTTTGTATCCGGACTAATCAAAAACACAACCTTAATATTTAATTTATTTATTATCTCTTTATGAGAGTTTTCAAACTCCTTCAACGGAAGATCAGGAAGAATTACGCCATCAATTCCTACTGCATGACAAGAATGATAAAATTTTTCCACACCAAACTGAAGAATTGAATTCAAATACCCCATTAGCAAAACCGGCTTCTGAGCTACGGCTCTTAAATTTTTTAATTGCTGAAACAATAAATTCAAATTCATTCCGTTTTCAAGAGCTATCATGCTGCTTTTCTGTATAACCGGACCATCAGCTAAAGGATCCGAAAATGGAATTCCAATTTCTATCATATCTGCATCTGATCGTTCCAGTGCTTCCAAAATAGAAATGGTATCATTTAATTTTGGAAAACCTGCTGTAAAGAAAATAGATAGCACATCCTTCTTCTTTTCGGTAAATAATTTATCAATTCTGTTTTGCATGATTTTTTTCATTTATGTAATTAGTGTATGTTTCCATGTCTTTATCTCCCCTGCCTGATAAATTCACAACCACAATTTCATCTTTACTGAATTTTAATTTACCAAGTGCAGCTAAAGCGTGCGCACTTTCTAACGCGGGAATTATTCCTTCTCTCTTTGTCAGATTCAATGCTGCTTCCAATGCTTCAGTATCCGCAACTGAAATATAATTAGCTCTTCTCACTTCATTCAAATAAGCATGCACCGGTCCGATGCCGGGATAATCCAATCCTGCTGAGATGCTATAGGGTTCTGTAATTTGTCCATCACTGTTTTGCATTAAAATAGTTTTACTTCCGTGAATGATACCCGTTTTTCCAATTGCTAAAGTCGCTGCAGTATGTCCGGAATTAATTCCCTTTCCTGCTGCCTCCACTCCAATTAATTTTACGCTTTCTTCATTCAGAAAATTATAAAACGCGCCTGCTGCATTACTTCCTCCGCCAACGCAAGCAATAACCTGATCAGGATTCTGTTTTCCCGTTGCCCTTTGTAATTGTTCTTTTATTTCTTTGCTGATAATAGATTGAAATCTAGCAACCATATCAGGATAAGGATGTGGTCCAACAACAGAACCTATCAAATAATAAGTATCATCAGCATTATTGATCCAATCGCGGATCGCTTCATTAGTTGCATCTTTTAATGTTTTACTTCCCGATAACGCAGGAATAACTTTTGCTCCCAACATTTTCATACGTGCCACATTTGGTGATTG
>DATMPR010000073.1:0-3667 GCA_035567575.1 Bacteroidia bacterium | reverse complement strand
TTGAATTATTTCGTACGTCCCAAACTTTTAAACTTAAACGGTGATTGCCCTCCGATAATTGATCGAAAGGATATTTTACTTTTCCGCTTTGATAACTATTTAAATTGGCTTCGTAATAATCGTTTAATATAATTGGCTTATTAGAATTTTCATCTAAAATGGCTGTCAGGTCATGACCAATTCCTGTTCCAACTGTATTTATTCCGCTTGAATCAGAAACCTCAGCATATAAATTTGGTTTATCATTAGTGGTTCCGCCGGAAACAAATTTTTTATCGTTCAAAAACAAACTTACACTGGGTCCAACATTATCAACCAGAGCAGTGGCAGAAGAACCTCCTACATAAAAATTCTTATTATAACCATTAGCATCAATTACACCATTATGTGCGTAATAACTAAGCTTACCAATACCATAATTGTAAGAAATATCTTTGGGAACTATGAACGAAAAACTAAAATCGCCGTTATTTACCTGCACTTTTCCTTTGTAAATAATATTTTTTTGAAGGTAAAATTGAAAAGGAAGTCCGCCTACCAATGAACTCGGATCATTGCCTAAACATGTTATTTGTTGTTCTTTGTCAAAAACGGTTGGGAAAAGTATGCCGTTAAAAGATGTGAGTTTATTACCGTTCTTATCACCCACAAAACCTTTAACAGTTACTTTTGATAATGCTTTTAATGTATCAAATGCAGTTGGAGTTATTACAGTCTTATTTATTTGTGATGTATAAACGCGCTGCTGCGGATAAGCTAATTGTAAAGCGGGATCGCCTAACAAATGAAAATTTAAATAATAAAAACTAATGGCTGATGCGCGTTTCGTTAACCGCACAACATCGCCTAAAGAAGGCATTTTCCCGTTAGGAAGTGTATCAAAAACGAAACTATATAAATTAGAATTTAAAGTAAAATTGGTATTGGAAAAAGCTAACCGGACAGTAGTAAGTAAAGCAATTGCTGCTCCATTCGGATTTAAAAAACAAAGTTCTCCCGCCGATGTTCTGTCGGGGTCATCAAAACGGCTGAATTCACAAGTAGCGGTTACAAACAAAGGCATATTGTTTATGTTTTTATACCCTTCAATTTGCGAAATTTCGAGAAAGCGATTGTGGCTTAATCCAACTTCACCGCCGTGACCGGTGTAATTTAATATAAGTGTGCCTTTTTCGAATCTGTGGTCAATACCCGAACTCACATCAGGATAACGATAGCCGCCGGGCGTTGAGTATCTTAAAAATGCATCGGCGTATAGTTTATCAATATTATATTCGGGATGATTGCCTTTTACTTTAATAGCCAATGCATCAGCTCCATCAGTAGCACTCATATGGGCCTGGTTGTCTCCATCATCGGCAATGAAGCATATCCAATTTCGCCAATCGCCTAACGGATAAGTTGAAGCTGAGCTGCATGAACTTTCAATTTCATTCACCGAAAAATTATAATTCTTTCTATAATAAGCTTCTACTTTATTCACCGCAATTATTGCTTCACTTAAATTCCGTACCGGAAAACGGCCAACACCAATATCTACTAAAGCGGAGCTCCAGTCATCACCTTCCGCATCATTCATCCATCCGTAAAAATCATCACACACTGTAGATATAGTTGGGTCCCACGAATTATCCTTTGGATTGCCGCCAACTTCCCAAACCGGAAGCATAGATGAGTTATTGGAAGCATATCTGTCTTTCACTTTATAAGAGCCATCACCATAGAGTAATAAATATTTTACTTCTTTACCACTTGATAAATTCCGGTTATAGAGCATTCTTACAAAATCACGGATAGCAACAGGATCGGGTCTGCCCGAAGAAAATTCATTATATATCTGATCAGATGTAACTACGGCAGAAGTTAAACCCTCGTATTGCTGATGTATTTGCGCTAGTTTTTGCGCTTGTGATAAAAACCCGGGATATGCTACAATAACATAATCTGCCTGCGCAATGGAATGCAGATTTTGATTAATTACTTTTGTTACAAAACCCGGAGTTAAATAATCCGATCCGTTAAAAATAACATATTCTTTCAATGAATCGTTATTCATTGTGAAATCAAGAGAATTGCCGGTAAGATTAAATTGCTGATTAGTTACATTGGTAATATCACTCACATCCCACACCGAAATATTTCCAAAGCCATTGGTATTAAAAACATAATTGGTGAGGTTTCCTGTACCAATTGTTCTGCAATCTCTAAAAGGAAATTGCAAATTATTAAAGGTTAAACTACGGCGACAATTAAAAAGTATTTTATCTAACCAGCCGATATTTCCTGCTGTTTGTTTGGTTATGTTAAAGCTTATTAGTGATGAACTATTACAGAGTGCTTTATCACATGTACTTGCAATTGCAACATAAGGCGCAAGGTAATCGTTAGTATTAACAGTGCCTGTTGTAAATGTTGTTGAAGAACCGCTAAATGCGAAACTGTAAAGCGAAGGCGAAAGGCCTCTTGCAGCTACTTTCGCAAAGGCTGCAACAGTATCATTAACTACCAAATTCTGTATTGGAAAACTAAAATTGAAGGTCGTTGTAAAATCAAAATACTCGCCATAAAATTCAGTTCCAGATTTAATGAAGTTAGTTGTGTTTTGCTCATGAAAATCGTAATAATCATAGGCGGTGGTCGTATTGGTGGCCGGCGATAGGGAATTAACACGGTCGGCTATCCGTTTTCCCAAACCTAAATCAGTAGTGAGATAGTAATAAGAAGTATCGGAAAAATAATTTTGTTTAGTGCAAAAATTAAGACAAGAAAGTGTGTGGGCAGGATCGTAAACCCATTCGTTTGTTTCCTGACCGTAAAACAAAACATAATCGGCAGGGTCAAATACATTATCGGCTTCGCCAATAACCTTAATGGCATTTTCATGAAGGTCGTCCAGCCGGTAAGCACTGTTGTTTTCGGGAAGCGCATGGCCGCCGTTACTGTAAATGCGTATGTTTTTTGGGTTTATAGTTGTTACATCAATGCCGACGCTTTTCAAAAATGTTTTATCCAATTTATAAATCCCGCTTTTAGTGACGCCAAGTTTATACCAATTGCCGTTTGCTAAAACCGAATTATTACCGAATGTTGTTGCGCGTTTTATTTTTTGTGTAGAAATATCAGACTCTGCCGTGGTCCACTCTACGTTATATGCCGTAAGTTCTTCGATCTGGTTTTCTGAATTAATTCTGTAAGGCGTGATCTTTGAATAGGCCATGTGATCTCTTGCGCTTTGTCCATATTGAATTTGAATGCTGAATTCACTGTTTAAATAAGGCCTGTAAAGGGTCATTAATTTTTGTGAAACCTCGCCCGATAAAACAACTGTTTTTACATTTATCAAATTAACTTTTACTGAATTATTTTTTAATATGATCTTTGATTCTGAAAAGTAAGGCATGTTACTTTTTTTCAGATCATAGTCTGCATTAGAAAGTTTTACCGGAAATACGGAATTATCGATAAATTCAGTTTTAGAAACCGGAATTGAAATTGGCAAATTTGAGATTTCTTTAGATAGTTCTTTTTGTTTTTGACCAAATAACAACCCAAACCCAAAAATTATCGTTAAAGTAAGTATTAAAGACGTTTTTTTCATGAGATTCTATGCAAAAATAACGATTGAATACGTAAAATATTGTTTAAATAAATTTTTTGTTTTTAAAAA
>DATMPR010000072.1:0-4057 GCA_035567575.1 Bacteroidia bacterium | reverse complement strand
CAGCAAAGATCTTTTAGGCCCGCAATTTCCCATCGTCTCCAAAATAAAGAACCAATATTACAAACGCATCATTTTAAAAATTGACAAATCTCTGCAGTCGCAGAATGTGAGGCATATTCTTAATACCGAGATAAATAACCTTCATCAGGCTTATAGGGATGAGAATTTTCGGGTTCAGGTGGATGTTGATCCGTATTAGCGTTTGGTTCCTGAGCTTGTCGAAGGAAAGGGTTCAAATAGATGTTGATCCGTATTAAAATTAGAAATACAATAAAAAACAAATAGAGTTTTTAAATTAAATGGAAGGAAGAATTAAATTTGAATTAATTAGATTTAAAAAATTAAAATAATTTTAAATAAGAAATTTAAAAGATATTTAAATAAGAATTAATTAATAAATTAATAAGATATTAAAGGAAAAGAATATTGGAAATTGTAACTTATTAACAAAAGTAAAAGATTAAAAAATTAAAAACCAGATTGTTACAGCTTTTAAAAATGTGTAAATTTGTACATGTGCAAATTTTGATGGTCGAACGTATGGATGTTTCAGTACATTTGAAAGAGGGTTATATAAAAGTTTATAATAATATAACACCAAAACAAAAGTGGATATTAACTCGATTAACAATAGTTCTTTAAAAAATAAAGCTTCCGTTTTTAGCGGAAGCTTTTTGATCGGTGGCCTGGACATGAACCAAACAATTGCATTATATCAGAATGCTGGTTTAACCTCTTAGCCTACACCGTTGGTTGCAAATAATAAAGCCTTATGTCGAAAGCGTGAGGCTTTTTTATTACACTACAAATATTGGAAATAAAGAACGGAAAACCTGACAAACAAATTAACAAGTTAGCTTACTTTTAAACATTGGAAATTAACCATTAAATTGTTGAAAAGCTCTGTAACCCGCGCCAATAAATGGAAATAAAAAAAAGTAAAAAAAAATTGAAAAATGGTTTTGATGTGCAGAAAATTATTTTAAGTACCTTATGGAAACTTAAAATGATTATCTTAAACAATAAATTCTCTTTCGGAATTCCTTTAAGTCTTACAGGCAGAATCATTTTTCCTGCCTTAATCATGTTTTAGGGAAAATCCGCATCCAAAAAATTGATATTAACAATTGAGCGGTTAATTATTTCACCATTGTTTGTAGCGCTGATTTACAAACTCAATCTCACTGAGATTGCTTCACTAAATCCAAAATGTTTTTTAACAAAGTCGATTTTGCTATAAATTGTAGCAAGACCGTACAATTTCGTTTAATACCTTTAATACAAATTAAATTGAAATGGGATTTTTAGATTGGTTGTTCGGTGAAAATGAACCTGAGAAATCGGATAGAAAAAAAGTATTTATCAGTTTCGCAATTGAAGATGAGGAATACAGAGATCATTTAGTTCGGCAAGTAAGAAGGGACAAATCACCATTTGATTTTATAGATATGTCAGTTAAGAAAAAATGGAAAGAATCCGAGTGGAGAAGCAGATGTAGAACAAAAATTAAAAGATGCGACGGTGTGATAGCTTTGCTAAGTAAAAACACACATAAGGCCGGTGGTGCAAGATGGGAAATGCAATGTGCTCGTGAAGAAGGAGTAAAAATAATTGGAATGCATATCAAGAAAAATGACAAAGGAGCAATTCCTCCGGAGTTAAGTGGAAAAAGAATAATTGAATGGAGTTGGCCTAATATCGAGAAATTCATTAATAACCTATAATACAAAATAACATGGCAGACCCAAGAGCTTTTATTAGTTTTGATTTTGATAATAATAGTAATGAGAAAATTCTTTTTGCTGGACAGGCAAAACATTCAAAAACCCCCTTTAATATAGAAGATTGGAGTTCTAAATCCCATTTGCCTCAAAAAGAATGGGAAGAGTTGATAAAAGCAAAGATCAATAAATGTAATATGCTTATTATCCTTGTAGGTAAAAAAATGTCAACAGCAACTGGTGTAGTAAAAGAAATAGCTTTTGCTAAAAGTTATAATGTACCAGTATTTGGTGTGTATGTAGGTGACGCAAATACCTACAGTAATTTACCAGAAGGTCTTTCGCGAAATAGAACAATAAATTGGAAGTGGGATGCAATTGCTGATGCAATAGACCAAGTTATGAAAGAAGGAAAAAATAAATAAATAAAATGAAAAAAGCATTAGTTGTAGGGATAAATGATTATCCAAAATCTCCTCTGAAAATGTGCATTAATGATGCTAAAGGTATTGGGAGGCTTCTAAAAACCAATAGTGATGGATCTGCAAATTTTGATACTAAAATTGAAACAGATATTAAAACGAAATCGCAATTAATGTCAATGATTGCCAATTTTTTTAATAAAGGAAATTGCGATACTGCGGTGTTTTATTTTTCAGGACATGGTTTCTTAAATGAATTAGGGGGATATATTGTAACCCCGGATCACGCGGAGTATGATGTTGGAATTTCAATGGATGAAATATTAAGTCTTGCCAATCAGTCAGAAATTAGAAATAAAATTATCATACTAGATTGTTGCCACTCAGGAGTATTGGGGTCACCAAAGTCTGGCGGAACAGTAACTCCAATAAAAACTGGTATTTCAATATTGACTGCTTGTAGAGAAAATGAATTAGCTATAGGAATGAATGGACACGGAATTTTCACTAATCTTTTAATTTCTGCTTTAGAAGGAGGGGCTGCAGATTTAAGAGGACATGTTTCACCAGGCGGAATTTATTCATACGTTGATCAGGCTTTAGGAGCTCATGATCAAAGACCAGTATTTAAAACAAACGTAACTGAATTTGTTTCTTTAAGAACAATTAATCCGCGCGTTTCCACGGAAATTATTAGGAAAATTACACAATATTTTAATGAAGAAAATGAAGAGTATAGACTCGATCCTTCTTATGAAGATACAAATAATAACGCAGTACATCATCCAATAAAGGAACCTTATTCAAAACCTGAAAATGTAGCTATATTTAAAAATTTGCAAAAATTTCAAAGTATCGGATTAGTTGTTCCTGTTGACGAAGACTTTATGTATTTCGCGGCTATGAATTCGAAAGCATGTAAGCTTACGGCTTTAGGGCATCATTATTGGCGACTTGTAAAGGATTCCAGAATTTAAATTATGAATTCAAAATAATATTAAAGAGTTTTAAGCTAATTAGAATTCCAACGCAAGACTTTTAAATAAAGATTATGGATAAAGCCATTCAAAAACCATTGCTTTACTTAGATTATTTAGGATTTTCGGAAAAAATTCTTTCTCAGAGTACAAGTCAAAGTATAGATTATTATAAAAACATACTCAATGACTTAGAAATATTCCGGAACACCACTGAGTTCAAAGTTAATTTTGATATAGTTTCAGATTCTGCTTTTGTTTGGATTGATGGTGCAGATATGTATGAGGAGACTAAAGAATTATTTAGAATAGCAAGCACTCTGTCTCATAATAGTTTGTTTATGGAAAGGCCAATTAGGGGTGCAATTGTTTTTGACGATTTTATAATTGGAGATAAAGTATTTAATTTACATGGAAAAAAAATTAGCACTCATTTAATTTTGGGTAGAGCAATTATAGGTGGATATAGATGGGAACAGGCTCAGGATTGGTTTGGTATTTCGATAAATCCTTTTTATTTGAAAATATTTGAGGAAAAACTTTCTGGACTTCTAAAAGAACTGAAAGGTCAAAATAAAATAATCTATTATAATATTCCAACTAAGCATGGAGAAATTAAAAGTTACGCAATTAATTGTTTTTCGATGTCTCATGTTATTGGTCTGTATAAGCATGGGAAAGATAAAAAGGATTCACTAGTTGTCCCTACCTATGCTTCAATGATAAAGCAATTAAAGGATAAAGCAAAAGATTTCTCAGTTTTAAATAAATTAACCCATACTGAAAATTTTTTGGAGCATGTTATTTCAAACGCTCTCTATCCAGTTGAGTGATTTATTTTATTTATTGCAGATTTGATATTTTTACCCATTCAATTACCACGGAAAAATATGAATATACATCACCCGCGAGAGTTTAAAATTCTTTTTCGCAAAGA
>DATMPR010000071.1:0-3396 GCA_035567575.1 Bacteroidia bacterium | reverse complement strand
AAAACAGAATTGTGGTTGATTACGGAACAATGGATGATTTGGTATTGCTTACTGTGATTAACAATGAAACAGGAGATGAAAGAATTGAGGATATTGGTTTTCCTATTGTAAAAAAGTTTGATGGAATAAATGATATACACGAATTAAAAGCGTTAGAAGAAAATAATAAAGAAGGTTTTGTTATTAGGTTTAATAACGGTTTCCGTGTAAAAATGAAATTTGCTGAATATGTAAGATTACATAGAGTAATTACAGGAGTTTCAAATGTTGTTGTTTGGGAATATTTATCAGAAGGAAAATCATTTGAGGAGCTGTTAGAAAAAGTACCCGATGAGTTTTATAATTGGGTTAAGAAAACACAAAATGAATTAACAAAACAATTTGATGAAATATTAGCCGAAAGTAAATCCGTTTTTAAAGAATTTGAAACACGAAAAGAAACGGCTTTATATTTTCAAACACAAAAACATCCATCTGTTTTATTTTCAATGCTTGATAAAAAAGCACCTGATAAAATAATCTGGAAAATGATTAGACCAAAATTTTCAAAACCTTTTAAAATAGAAGAATAATGATACAAGTGATAATGACAAAAGGATTGCCAGCTAGTGGCAAATCGGCATGGGCGAAAAAAATAATTTCAGAAAATCCAAATTCTTATAAAAGAATAAACAAGGATGATTTGAGAGCTATGCTTGATGACAATAAGCATTCAAATGATACTGAAAAATTTATTTTGCAAGTAAGAGATGCTCTTATTTTAATGGCTATTGAAAAAGGCAAGCATGTAATTATTGATGATACTAACCTTGCTCCTAAACATGAAGCTAGAATACGGGATTTGGTAAAAGGAAAAGCAGAATTGGTGATACAAGATTTTACAGATGTTTCTTTAGAAACTTGTATTGAAAGAGATTTGAAACGTGCTTCATCAGTTGGAGAAAAAACTATTCGTAAAATGTATAAAGAATTTTTAATGCAACCAGAAATCTATACAGAAAATAAAGAATTACCAAAAGCAATTATAGTTGACATTGACGGAACACTTGCAAATATGAACGGAAGAAGCCCGTTTGATTGGAGCAAAGTAAAAGAAGATTCTTGCAATGAAGTCGTAAAAGGATTGGCAAATTCTTATAAAGGAACTGTTATAATTTTTTCTGGTAGAGATAGTGTTTGTAAACAAGCTACTATTGAATGGTTAAAAGAAAATGAAATAAAATATCATGAATTACACATGAGAGATGAAGGTAATAACGAAAAAGATTCCATCATAAAACGTAGAATGTTTGAACAAAATATAAGAGGAAAATATTTTATTGATTACGTAATCGACGATAGAAATCAAGTTGTGTCCATGTGGCGAGGGATTGGCTTAACTTGTTTGCAGGTTGCTGATGGAGATTTTTAATATTTAAACTTAAAATAAACAATGATTACAACAGCCGATTTAAATAAAATAAAAGATACTTTATTGGAAAATATGAAAGAAAACTTCAAAAATGATGGAGAAATTTATCCAGTTGTTATTGTTATTACACCAAATGGAGATATGCACTTAATAGCAACTCCATATAGTAATCAACAAGAAAAAAATGAAATGATGAATGAGGTGATGACTATGTGTAAAAATTTAGATGCTATTGCTTTATTTCTTATCAATGAAGCATGGATTAAAAAAATTAAAGTAGAAGACTATAACAAATTTACCAAAGAGATGGATGACAAAAATAAAAGAATATCTGATTACGATGACAAGGAAGAAGTGGCAATGATGATGTTTGAAACTAAATTACATTGTGAAACAATAATGTTTGAATTAGATAAAGTTAATCGACAATTAATAAATAGAAAAGGCGGAATGACTAAAGGAGGAAATTTTGCAAACATCCTTAGTCCTATTATAAACAATAATTAAAAACATGAAGACAACGTACGTAACATTAAAGCAAGGTGAGGCTTTAAAAAAATTAAAATTCGAGCCAAATATTGCAGAAGGTAATAATAAAGCTTTTGGTAAAAAAAGCCCATATAATAAACTTGGTGACGAAGTTAACTGGACAACAGGACATTTTTATTGTTGGAAACCAACTCTCGACTATGCTTGTAAATGGTTGCGTGAAAATTTTGATGTTCATGTTTCTGCACACCCTTCGTACAACAGATACGGAGTCATCTATATGTGCACTGTTTTTTTCATTCATAAGGACAGGGTTTATAATAATTTATTGAAGGATGAACGTATTACAATAGATTTCGAACCACCGCAAATTTTTGAAACACATGAACTAGCTTTATCAGCAGGTTTTGATTATGCCATTAAGGAAATATATAAACACAAAATAAAAATCATATCCGATAAAGAGAAAGAAGAAACATTGAAAAAAATTGATAAGCTAAAAAAAGATGAGAAAAAGAGATTGGATAAAATGTTAGGAAACTTAAAAATTTTAAAAAACGTGAAACAGAAACTATTTAAACAAATAAATTCTAACAAGAAAAATTAATATGGAAGGCGTAAAATGTAAACACTGCGAAAAAGAACCAGATTTTATAAAACACTGTTTTGATAATTCGTGTTATTATAATTTCAGATGTGGATGCAAGGAAACTCCATTAAGGCGAAACTATGCGGTAGCAGAAAACGAATGGGAGAATAAATTCTTTAATACAGAACCTGAAAACATGCCCATCATTAGGACTGGTAAAGGCGAGTATTTGATTTAAAAGAAGATTTAATTGTTAAAATAGCTTAAAAAGCCCTATTTTGTTAATAAAATGTCTCAAATATCAACAAATACTTATTGGTTATATATTACTAATTAGTATTTTTACAGTACAAAATATACACGTTAGGTTTAATATGGAAAAGGAATTAATTGATACAGGAACAATAGTTAATGCAAAGCTAAGTAATTGCTGTTCTAGCTCTGTATCGGCAATATACGGTATCTCTGAATCAAACAACAGATTGGTTTATATTACCGCTCACGGAAATAAAAATTTTCATCATACCTGTAATAAGTGTAAAAAAGAATGTACAATGATTGAAGTACCAACTTGGAAATTATTACTAGTTGTATCTAACAATGGTATTCAACGTAAATACAGGAGATTATAAAATGAATAATATAATAAAAAATATAAATCCAATTTGTACTCATAGGGCTACTATTACTGATTGTTATCAAATATTACTTGAAGATGATGATGTAATTTTGGGTTATGGTAAAAATTCTGATGGAGATATTATTATTCAATCCATATTAGAAGAAGATGATGATTTGAAATGTTACTTTCATTTATATTCTATTATTACAAAAGAGATTTTAGATTCTTTTCTTAAAAAAGAAATATCCTATCTTGAGGTGTTAAAAACATCAAATGAAATTTATT
>DATMPR010000070.1:0-9057 GCA_035567575.1 Bacteroidia bacterium | reverse complement strand
TCCGCCGGTGTCATACACGACGCCTTTACCAACTAATACATAAGGTTTTTTATTTTTAGCGCCACGCGGTTTATATTCCATCACGGTAAAAGTAGGAGGGTCAACACTTCCCCAATTAACAGAGAGTAAGCCGCCCATTTTTAATTGTTGAATTTTTGCTTTATTAAAAACCTCAACATTAAAGCCTGCTTGCTTGCCCATTGTTTTAAAAGCACTGGCTAATCCTTCAGCATTTAAAACATTAACCGGTTCGTTAACCAGATCGCGTGCTTTGCAAGTGGCATCGACAATAATATTAAGATTTGAAATTTGGTTATCTTTAAATCTGCTGTCGTTAACTAAAATGGTTTCCAGCGTATTTAAATTTTTTTGCGCGCTTGGTTTATGATGTGCGAATTGATAATTTGCTAAAGCAATTCCTTCCGCTAATGCCCAGCTGTTCGAAAGTTTTAATGTGTCGTTAACTACAGTAATTTGTTTTCCTTTTGCCGCGTTAACCGAATCACAAATTGTGCAGCCGTTTTTACGTAACCCTTCGTGAGTTGCATTAGCATCTTTTTTTGGATCGGCAATAATTACAAAAACCTGCTGACCTAAATAGTTCGCAGAAACGAATTTCTTCTCGGGGTCTGTTAATTGTTTAGCTATATAATCAGCTAAATCGTTAGGAAGGTTGTAGTTAGGCTTGTTTTTCCATTTTTCGGTGATGATGGCAAGATTGGAACCTTTTGGTGCTGAGTTTGTTTTCTTAATAGTTGTCATAGTAAATTGGGATGTACGAATATTATAATTTTCAATTAATTAACCTAATATTCGGGGCATAAGTTGTAATTTTGTGCTGATGAACATTGAGCTATTATTAAAAAGAGCCATAAACCTCGAGTTTTTAACTATTGAGGAAGGTGTTTTTCTATTCGAAAATGCCCCTACTGCCGAGCTCATGTTTGCAGCAAATGAGATCCGTAATATCAAAAAAAATAATTCAAAAAAAGTCACCTGGATCATCGACCGTAACTTAAATACGACCAATGTTTGTATAGCAAATTGCAAGTTCTGTAATTTTTACAGAATTCCGGGACATAAAGACGCTTACATCACCGATATTGAAACTTATAAAATAAAGATAGAGGAAACTATTAAATACGGCGGTGATCAATTATTATTGCAAGGCGGTCATCACCCTGATCTTGGTTTAAGTTATTATGTGAATTTATTTAAAGAACTTAAATCGCTTTATCCAAAAATTAAATTGCATTCGCTTGGTCCGCCTGAAATTGCTCACATAACAAAACTTGAAAAATCAACACACACCGAAGTATTAAAAGCATTAATGGATGCAGGTTTAGATAGTTTACCGGGAGCAGGTGCAGAAATATTGAATGACAGAGTGCGCCGTTTAATTTCAAGAGGTAAATGTACAGGACGCGAATGGTTAGAAGTAATGAAAGCGGCCCATCAATTAAATTTAACTACATCGGCAACGATGATGTTTGGTCATATTGAAACTATTTATGAACGCTTTGAACATTTAGTTTTGCTGCGCGAAGTACAGGAACAAAAACCGAAAGAAGCGAAAGGATTTTTAGCATTTATTCCATGGCCTTTTATGGATGACGGAACTTTATTGCGCAGAGTAAAAGGTGTAAAAAATAATGTGACATCAGATGAATACATCCGCATGCTCGCGTTAAGCAGAATAATGTTACCGAACATTCAAAACATTCAGGCATCGTGGTTAACTGTTGGAAAAGCAACAGCGCAAATTTGTCTGCACGCCGGTGCAAATGATTTTGGAAGTATAATGATTGAAGAAAATGTAGTGAGTGCTGCAGGCGCGCCGCATCGTTTTACTTATAAAACAATTCAGGATTCCATTCGCGAAGCAGGTTTTGAGCCGCAATTAAGAACTCAGCAATACGAAGAAAGAGTTTTGCCGGAAAATATTGTTGAGCAGGTAATTAATTATTAATCTTTATAAAATCATTTCGTAATAATAGAACGCTGATGACGCTGATCTATAAGATTAATTATGATATCTGCGTAAATCATAACAATCAGCGTGATCTGCGTTCCATTTAAAACATCACCTCTAAACTTTGTTGTTTCGGCAATAATAATTTTGCACCGTTTTCTGTTATTAGCATTTCATCTTCAATACGAATTCCGAATTCTCCCAAAATATAAATACCGGGTTCGTTGCTCATCATGTTTCCTTTTTCTATTAAACGTTTATTGCCGCCAACAACATAATACCATTCGTGTCCGTCCATTCCAATGCCATGACCGAGACGATGTGTAAAATATTTATAACCCGGACCGTAACCTGCATCGCTAATTACTTTACGTGCAGTTGCATCTACCGATTCAAAACTTACTCCCGGTTTTGAAAATTTTAAGGCGTCTTGTTGTGCTTTTAAAACAATATTAAAAACATCATTCATTTTTTGTGTTGGTTTTCCGAATACGGTTGTGCGTGTAATATCCGATTCGTAACCTTCCACTGAACAGCCGCCGTCAATTAATACAATGTCATTTTGTTTCAATCTAACTTCTTTAACTAAACCGTGAGGATGCGCGCTTGCTTCTCCAAATAAAATTAAAGCACCGCCGCCAACACCGAACTCTGCAAACAATTGCGTAATTATTTTGGCGAATTCGTTTTCACTCATATTTTCTTTTAATTGCGTAACGGCTGCTTTATAAACTTCCATGGTCATGTCGTTAGCAATTTGCATCAATTCAATTTCATGCTCGGTTTTTATTCCTCTGCAGCCTGCTGTTATAACATTACCACTTACAATTTTTGAAGTTGGTATTGCTTTTTGAAATCCTTCAGTAACAAAATAACGTGTGGTTTCTTCAATGGCGATGGTCCCACCGATAAGATCATTTTCTTCTACTATTTTTTTAAATAATTCAAAAGGACTTTCATGTTCTTCCCAACAATACAATTTATTATTTCCAGTTTGTTCTTTTGCTCTTGATTCTTCAAATTTTGGAGAGATAAATATCGGTGTACCTTTTTTCGGAAGTAACATGCCAAACAAACGTTCTGATCTTCCCCAATGCGAGCCGGTAAAATATTCTAACGAGGTTCCGCCTTCCATAAAAATAGCATCAATTTTATTTTCCACCATTAATTTTCTCGCTTGCTCCAAACGTTGTGCACGTTCTTCATTGGTGATTGGTTTTATTCTATCTGTCAGCTTTTTTATGATAGCAGGATCAATTAAACCTTTAGCAGGAAATGGTTTTGAAATTGTTTCAGCAAATAATTGTGTTGAAGTAAGAGCAAGTGCAGATGCAATTCCGGTTGTTTTAATAAAATTACGACGGTTCATAATGTTTGGATTAATAAAATAAAAGTAACAAAAAACCCTGAAGCATGCTTCAGGGTTTTTTGAGGTTCCGCAGCGCCTTCTGCGGCGGAATGACAGAACGGTGGCTGAGCGCAGTCGAAGCCACCGATTACTTTATTTCTTTAGTAATACTTCATCGATCATGCCGTAAGCTTTTGCTTCTTCTGCGATCATCCAGCAATCACGGTCGCTGTCTGCCCATACTTTATCGTAGGTTTGTCCGCTGTGATGTGCAATGATCTCGTATAATTCTTTTTTCAATTTCTGAATTTCACGTGCTGTAATTTCAATGTCTGATGCTTGTCCTTCTGCACCGCCCATTGGCTGGTGGATCATGATACGCGCATGTTTTAAGGCAGTACGCTTTCCTTTTGCACCTGCGCATTGTAATACGGCACCCATACTTGCAGCCATGCCTGTACAAATTGTAGCAACATCAGGGCGGATAATTTGCATGGTATCATAAATGCCTAATCCTGCATAAACCGAACCGCCGGGTGAGTTAATGTAAATTTGAATATCTTTTTTAGCATCAACCGATTCTAAAAATAATAATTGTGCCTGCACAATATTGGCGACCTGGTCGTTAATACCGGTTCCTAAAAATATAATGCGATCCATCATTAAACGCGAGAAAACGTCCATTTGTGCAACGTTTAACTGTCGCTCTTCAATAATATATGGTGTTAGAGAAGAGGATATGCGGGAGGAATAGCTATCGAATGTAAGGCTATTAATACCTATATGCTTTGTTGCATATTTTTTAAATTCATTATTATCGAACATAGTTTTGTGTTTTTAGTTATCCCTAAGGGAAATTGTTTTCAAAGTTAATTGTACAGGTTAATTATGCAAATACTATGCAAAATGAGTTTTCAACCTTTTTTTGGCATAAAAAGTATGCCAATCTGCCAAAATAATTTTAATAAGCCCTGATTGTGCCATTTTTTATGATATAATCGACCCCATTAACACTGAATTTTTTGCCGGAAGTTTGTAAAATAAGATCTGTAATGTCCTGTTCAATAGTGTGTACCGAGCCTTTTGTTTTATAGGCGATGTTCAGGTAATCGGGATGGATCTCCATGCCTTCGGTAACACCGCACAATAAAACCCTAACCGGCACTTTCACTTTTGCCAATAAATTTATGTCGCGAACTTTTGCCCAATTATCGGCAATTAAAATAATGTTTTCAATGTTTCTTGTTTTTCTTAAGCCATATAAAATAGCTTCAATTACGTTTTCGGGTGCATCGCCGCCTTGTCCGTTACGTATGGTAAGGTTCATCATATTTACCAATTGATCAACGCTTGTGGCTGTACAAAAATAAACGCCGCCGGTAACACCAACTTTTTTATCGCTGTCTTTTTTTCTGTCACCATCATTAAAAAAAACAAAACTCTGACGTAAAGAATCGCGTGTAAAATGCAATTTTAACCAGGTGCTTATTTGTTGTGCAAAAGGATACATGCTGCCTGTAAGATCGGCAACAATTAAAGTTTTTTTCCAGGTTTTATTCCGTTTAAAAACATTGTAAACAATATTATTTACGGTATCGTTGTTTGGTTTTAAATTGGCTTCGGCATCGGTACTTCTGCTCTCGAAACTAAATCTTCCTTTCCGGTCATATACGCTATAATATCCGTTTAAATTCCCGTTCTTATAAACACCTTCTGCTTTAAGGTAGCCATTGTTGTAATACTCAACTTCAATACCGTCTTTCACACCTTTTTTATACATTTCAAAAAAATCTTTGCGACATTTTTTTGAGTAATGTGTTACAGAGCCATCTAATTTCCCCTCTTTATAAAAAGCTTCCTGTTCAACACAATCAGGATGATCGTACCAAGTTATTTCCAGACCGTCTTTTTTTCCATCTTTATAGGAAGTTTCCAGTTTTAAATCGCCATTGGGCCAGTTTTCGCGCCAAACGCCTTGTTTAAGATTGTTGGTATCAATAATATTTATGGTGTCTTTATCCTGAATTTCATAATGTTTATACTGCGCTTTTACAAAACCCGTAAAAAACAGAAAGAATATTAAGATATTGAAAGGTTTAAACATATAGCGACAGAATAAAATTGCTTAATTTTACAGTCATTAGCAAATAGTATGCTCGAAAAAATAAATAACTTATTACAGGAAGTAGAGGGGCTGGCACTTAGCACAAAAGAGCAGGTGGAAGAATATCGCATAAAATGGCTAAGTAAAAAAGGACAGATCACCGTGTTGTTTGATGAGTTTAAAACAGTTACACCTGAAGTAAAACGCGAATTGGGCCAGAAATTAAATGACCTGAAAAATAAAGCCCAGGAAAAAATAAATGAATTAAAAGAAAAATTTGATTCGGGTTCTGATTCAAGTTCTTCATCTGATTTAGATCTAAGTTTACCGGGCGATCCAACAATTTCAATTGGTTCAAGACATCCATTAAGTATTATAAAAAATCAGATCATAGATATTTTTTCGAAAATTGGATTTACTGTTAGTGAAGGAAGAGAAATTGAAGATGACTGGCATAATTTTACAGCATTGAATACACCCGAAAATCATCCGGCGCGTGACATGCAGGATACATTTTATGTGAATTTAAATCCTGAAATGGTTTTGCGTACGCAAACATCAAGCGTGCAGGTTCACATCATGGAAAAACAAAAACCACCGATCAGAACTATTTCACCAGGACGTGTTTACCGTAATGAAGCTATTAGTGCAAGAGCACATTGTCAGTTTCATCAGGTGGAAGGTTTGTATATTGATAATCATGTTTCGTTTGCCGATCTGAAACAAACTCTTTTATATTTTTCTCAGGAAATGTTTGGGAAAGAAACTCAAATACGTTTGCGTCCAAGTTATTTTCCGTTTACCGAGCCGAGTGCTGAGGTTGATATCAGCTGCACAATTTGTAAAGGCAAAGGGTGTAATGTTTGTAAATATACCGGATGGGTTGAGATCTTAGGTTGCGGCATGGTAGATCCGCAAGTATTGGAAAATTGCGGTATTGATCCTAATAAATTTAAAGGTTTTGCATTTGGTATGGGGATTGAACGCATCGCCATGTTAAAATATCAGGTAAAAGACCTGCGTTTGTTTTTCGAAAACGATGTGAGGTTCTTAAAACAATTTACATCAGCATAATATTTCTGGTTCCTTGTTTAAAGTTTCTGGTTATTGTAATAGTAGAAACCGGGAAAAAGAAAACCAGGAAAAAGAAACAAGAAATGGAGAAATACTCTCGAAAAAATACATTGGTCGAAATGCTTAAAGAAGAACCTGAAGATGTGTTTCTTAATTATGCTTTAGCGGTTGAATTTATTGGAGAAAAAAAATATGCAGAAGCCGAGCACCAATTTTTAAAAACTGTAAAATTAAATTCAGAATATTTACCCTGTTATTATCAGCTCGGACAATTAGCCGAAAAAATAAAAACAGAAAAAGAAGCTTTAGAATATTATAAAAAAGGATTGACATTAGCACAAAAACAAAACAACCAAAAAGCAATTAATGAATTGAACGAAGCAATTTGGATGTTGGAAGAGTGAGTCATTCCGAATTTGTTTCGGAATCTTTAAGATGCTGAAATAATCCCGATAGCTATCGGGACAGCATGACGGCTTCATATAAATGAAATTTGAAAAATGGATTTAAAGTTCGACATAATAGAAATCCTTAAAGTAACAATGGTATTGTTTGCTGTAATTGATATTATTGGCTCAATACCTGTTATCATTGGTATAAAGCAACGCACCGGACAAATTGACGTTGGAAAGGCATCGTGGGTTTCGCTGGGAATTATGATCGTGTTTTTATTTTTAGGGAATATTATTCTGGATATCATCGGTATTCAAATTGGTGATTTTGCCATCGCAGGTTCTATTTTATTGTTCATCATTGCTTTTGAAATGATCCTGGGTGTGAAAATTTCGAAAGATGAAATGTCATCAACAGCTTCCGTTGTTCCGCTTGCATTTCCGTTAATTGCCGGTACCGGAACATTAAGCACGCTACTTTCCATTCGCGCGGAATATAATATTGTATCGATAATTGTTGCTATCGTAGTAAACGTGATCATTGTTTATTTTGTTTTGAAATATCTTACTCTTATCGAAAAAGTATTAGGTGCAGGCGGAATTGCCATACTGAAAAAGGTATTTGGTATTATTCTTTTAGCGCTAGCTATTAAATTATTCAGAAAATATACCGGCTTATAATGAGACCTCTTTACACCATACTTCTCTTAATTGCATCTAATACATTTATGACCATTGCCTGGTACGGACATTTACGTTTTAAAGATATTACGCTTTTAAAAAATGTTGGAGTTGTTGGAGCTGTTTTAATTAGCTGGGCTATCGCTTTAGTTGAGTATTCTTTAATGGTTCCGGCAAATAGGATTGGCAGCAATATAAATGGAGGTCCTTTTAACATGTGGCAACTCAAAATTATTCAGGAAGTAATTTCCGTCTCAGTTTTCATTGTTTTTACCCTTATTTTCTTTAAACAAGATAGTTTAAGATGGAACTATATAATTGGTTTTGCTTTCCTTATCGCTGCATTGTACTTTTTCTTCAGGAAATAGTTATTGGGTTATAAGTTATCCGTTATAAGGTTATAAATTATTATGTTACAACCTAAGGAAAACCGGTAACTTACAACCAATAACTTTTCTCCCAATAACCTTTTTATTTTCCTTTACTTTTATTATATTTGGTTAGCAAAAATGAGGACAAGCCTTTTATACCTTTTCATATTTTTTTCTTTTGCATTCAAAGCACAGGATAGCCATATTGTAACTCCTCATGTGAGTCCTTCTTTACGTTTTACCGAAAATGCAGGTCAATGGGATAATTTTATCCGTTATCGCGTTCAGTTAGATGGCGGTTTATTGTTCATGGAAAATAACGGACTCACTTTTAATTTTTATGATAAAAAGAAATACCGTTCGTTTCATATGGGAGGTATTGGTTTAACTAAAGATGCAAGTATTAAATGTCACGCTATTAAACTTCAGTTTGTAGACTGTAATAAATTTTCTGTCAACGATTCATATGAACAGGGTTTAGATTACGAAAACTTTTTTATTGGGTCGGATAAAAAGAAATGGAAAGGGAACGTAAAAAATTATCACCGGATATTATATAGAGATCTTTACAATAATATAGATTACGAAGCAATTACATCAACACAAGGATTAAAATATAATTTTTATGTAAAACCCGGTGGCGATTATTCACAGATACAATTAAAGTATTCCGGTGCAGATAAAATAAAATTACGTAATGGAGAATTAATTATCCCAACAAGCATTGATTCTATTATTGAAAGAAAACCGTATGCTTACCAGAGGATCAACGGACAAATTATAGAAGTACCCTGCAAGTACAAATTAAAAAATAATATTGTTTCTTTCGAATTTCCGAAAGGATATAATCAAGCCTATCAATTAGTGATCGATCCCATTCTGGTTTTTGCAGCACAATCCGGTTCGACGGCTGATAATTTTGGTATGACTGCCACTTACGATAACGCTGGAAATTTATATTCGGGCGGGACTGCTTTTGATAACGGTTATCCGGTTACCCCGGGTGCATACCAGATGACATTTGCCGCCACATATACACCCGGCACCGGTAATACGGATGTTGTGTTAACTAAGTACAATGCAATCGGAACTTCACTTTTATTTTCAACTTATTT
>DATMPR010000069.1:0-14906 GCA_035567575.1 Bacteroidia bacterium | reverse complement strand
TTAAATATAAAGCCTCAAATTTTTGTTGAAAATTGGCGTAGGAATTAGTTATAAGAAATTGCTCATACCCCTTTATATTATTAACTTTTGAAGCCTTTGAAAGGGCTTTCTGAGCAATAGTATCTGCCCGCGTTAAAATGTTCAAACTATCAATTTCAAAACCAAAATAGGTTTCTTTAAGTCGGTTCGTTTTGTAATAATTGCCGGATAAAGTGATATATTTTGAGGCACTGTCGGAGTTAAAAAAGGGGTTATCTTGCCTATGATAAATGGTAGCCAGACCAAAGGCGGCGGCGGCTTTATGGCTCTTATTCAGTTCTGTATAAAAGAGTTTTTTAGCCTTAAAATAGTCGTAAATGCTAAGCGCCTCATAGGCGTCCTCTATTTTCGAAGCCTTTGCATACCCGCTTGTTAATATTAGGTAGAAAATAAGTAGTTTATTAACCCTCATGAATTATCAAAAGTATACTTTTGTACCGTTGTTTAAGCCAAAAAAATGTTCACAACCGGTCGTATCGTGTTTACACTGCTGTTTTTAGTAGTTTTTGCAGGGTATCTGGTATGGTCGTTTAGAAAGGATAGAGTTATTAACAAAACCCACTATCCTAAGGCATATAAAACGATTTTGGGCTTAATTGTGGTATTATTTTTGCTTTATCTTTTTGTTAAGATTCGCAAATTTTTGTAATTCGAAAAAAATAGCTATATCTTTGTTACTTAATTAAATAAAATTTAAAAATAATCAATTAAAGAATGAAAAAGGTAATTGCAACATTTGTTTTCTTCTTCTTAGTAAATTTAAATTATTCGGCTACACTTCTTGTTGAAGGTAAATATCAAAACAAGAATTTGTACGTACAGAATTTTTTCGGCGGTTCAGGTGTAGGTTTTTGTGCGTTTGAAGTAAAAGTTAATGGTAACATTACAACTGATGAGGTTAACTCAAGCGCATTTGAAATTGATCTTGGCGCATTAAAATTAAAATACGGCGAAAAAGTAACTATCGAAATTTTACACAAAGATGGTTGTCAGCCAAAGGTCTTAAACATGGAAGATCTGAAACCAAAACCTTCCTTCGAAATTCTCACCATGAATATTACATCAAGCGGACTTTTAAAATGGACCGCAAAAATGGAAGCAGGCGCTTTGCCTTATGTTGTTGAACAATTTAAATGGAACAAATGGGTACCGGTTGGGGAAGTTGATGGAGTAGGTACACCGGAGCCTCACGATTATTCTTTCCAGGTAACATCTCACAGCGGCGAAAATAAATTCCGCGTGAAGCAAGTTGGTTTAGGATTAACGCCAAGATATTCTAATAATGTTGTTTTAAATTCAATGATCGAAAAACCTAAGTTTGAAGTAAAAGATAATATCCTTACATTCTCTTACGATACCGGTTTTGAGGTTTATGATTCTTATGGCTTAGTAGTGAAAAAAGGTTTTGGAAAAGAAATTAAAATAGAAAACCTTGAAAAAGGAAAATACTATTTATGTTACGATAACCAGATAACGGAATTCAATAAGAAAAAATAACCCCCCTTAGAAATTTAATAACGAGTAAGTTTAAGAAAAGAAAATGAAAAATTTAGCAGTTGTATTGGCCTTCTTCTTTGTGGTTAACCAAGCTAAATCCGGAGTACTAGTTGTAGAGGGTAAATTTCAAAACAAAAACATCTATGTTCAAAATGCTTACGGCGGTTCAGGCGTTGGCTTTTGCGCTGTAGAAGTAAAAGTTAACGGACACATCACAACCGACGAAGTAAACTCAAGTTCGTTCGAGATCGATCTTGTTGCTTTGCAATTCAAGTATGGAGATAAAGTAACTATCGAAATTATTCACAAAGATTTTTGTAAACCTTTTGTTTTAAATGCAGAAGATCTAAAACCGCGTCCTACTTTTGAAGTAACGAGTATGAATGTTAGTTCTACCGGTATTCTGCGTTGGACAACAAATAAAGAAAGCGGTCCGCTTCCTTATATAATTGAGCAATACAAATGGAACAAATGGGTGCAAATTGGAACTGTTGACGGATTAGGAACTTCTGAAGTTCATGATTACGCGTTCAAAGTTCTTTTACACAGCGGCGAAAATAAATTCCGTGTGAAACAAATTGGTTTAGGATCTCTGCCTAAAATATCAGCAGCAGTTACAATTCAGTCGATGACTGAAAAACCAAACTATGCTTTAACATCAGATTATGATGCACTACAGTTTAGCGGTGAGACTTTTTATGAATTATGGGATGAATATGGTGTAATTAAAAAAGGTTACGGAAAAGAAATTAAATTAGATAACATGAAGAAAGGTAAATATTATTTGTGTTATGATAATTTTATGACTGAAATAGAAAAGAAAAAGAGATAATTATAAATTTAACAGCAGATGTTTAAATTCATTTAAGATCATTGCTGTTGCTCCCCAAACAATTTTGCCCTGTACATCGAAGTATGGGGTTTTTAATTTCATGCCGGGCATCGGTTCAACAACAGTGTGTTTAATTAATTCAGGCAGCATAAGATCATTAAGGGATAATTCCAGTATGTTTTTTACTTCTACCTCATTTACACCATAATTTATTTCATCGTCATTTAAAATACCCACAAATGGGTTTACCATAAATCTGCTAACAGGAATATAAACAGGTGTGAGTTGTCCTACAATTTCAATGTGGTTCAGTATTCCAATTTCTTCGTTGCATTCGCGCAAAGCTGTTTTCTCGAGTGTTTATCACTATCTTCAAATTTACCGCCGGGGAAACTTACCTGTCCGCTATGTACGCCGGCATAGTCATGGCGTTCGGTTAAAGGAATATAAAAATCGTTATTGCGTTTTATTAATAAAAGTAAAACAGCGCTGCTTTTATAGTCGTTAGGATTCAGATCTTCATGTTTTAATTTTTCGCGGTTAACATGGGCCATTTCAAACTGTATCTCAATACCGGGTAATGGCAGCTGTAATTGCTGTTTTAACTTAGATAAAAAGGTGGTTTCCACAGCCACAAATGTAGGATATTAAGCTGAGAATGGGCCTAAAAACCGTACCTTTACGCTATGAGTGAGTTTAATCTGAATACCATTGAAGAAGCCATTTCCGAATTAAAAAAAGGAAAGGTTATTATTGTTGTTGATGATGAAGACCGTGAGAACGAAGGCGATTTTGTAACCGCTGCACATAATGTAACACCTGAAGTGATAAATTTTATGGCAACACACGGACGCGGTTTAATTTGCACTCCAATAACAGAAGAGAGAGCCGCTGAATTGGATTTACATTTAATGGTAAGCAAAAATACCGCACAACATGAAACAGCTTTTACGGTTTCAGTTGATTTGTTAGGACACGGTTGCAGTACGGGAATCTCCGCTTCCGACCGGTCAAAAACTGTTAAGGCATTAATTGATCCCAAAATAAGATCTTCTGATTTGGGAAGGCCCGGACATATATTTCCTCTCATAGCGAAAACAGGCGGTGTGTTACGCCGCACCGGACATACGGAAGCTACTATTGATTTAGCAGTGATGGCAGGTTTTGAGCCCTGCGGTGCTTTGGTTGAGATCATGAATGAAGACGGCAGTATGGCCCGCCTGCCTGATCTGATGAAAATCGCGGAAAAATTTAAACTCAAAATAGTTTCTATAAAAGATCTGATCTCTTACCGTTTAGCAAAAGAAACTATTGTTGAACGACAAGTAGAAGTAAATATGCCAACCAATTGGGGCGATTTTAAATTAGTAGCTTATAAAGTTAATACTAACGGTCAGGAACACATGGCTTTGGTAAAGGGCGAATGGAAAAAAGATGAACCTGTTTTATGCCGCGTGCATTCTTCCTGCGTCACCGGAGATGTTTTTGGAAGTTGCAGATGTGATTGTGGTCCGCAATTACATGCCGCTATGCAAATGGTAGAAAAAGAAGGAAAAGGCGTTATTGTTTATATGAATCAGGAAGGCAGAGGCATTGGTCTATTAAATAAATTAAAAGCATATAAATTACAAGAAAAAGGACGTGATACCGTAGAAGCTAATTTAGAACTTGGTTTTAAAATGGATGAGCGTGATTATGGTATCGGTGCTCAAATATTGCGCGATCTTGGTGTTCAAAAAATAAAATTAATGACTAATAATCCCAAAAAACGTGCAGGATTAATTGGTTATGGTTTAGAGATCGTAGATAATGTTCCTATTATAATCACGCCCAATCCTCACAACGAAAAATATCTCCAAACCAAAAAGGAAAAAATGGGACATTCTTTTTAACAAATCTGTTTCACAACAAATGCTAAAATAAATTTAAGGAATACTAAATGTTAAATAGTTGCGTTTAACAATATAGTCACTTAACTTTAATCAATTAAATTAAACCAATCATGAAAAAAGCAATTATAGTTTTATCGGTGTTATTTTTAGTTTCTTGTGAGAAACATGGTATGCGTGACGATGACGATGATGCTAAAAAATGTCAGGCCATAAGCAATGAGTCGGTTCCTGCTTCTGTTCAAACTTCTTTTAAAACTAAGTATCCTCAAAATGTTGCCGAAAAATGGTTTAATAAAGATGATAATGGATTTACAGCAAGGTTTTCACAAGGTGGAAATAAAGTATTAGCTCAGTTCGATAATAGCGGAAATTTTAAAAGTGAAAATGTTATGCCGCCACCTCCATCAAATGGCCCTGGTGGTCAACCTTGCAATCACGGAGGTCATTACAATGGTCACCATTTTGGTTTCTTTGGTTTTGGTCATGAAAAACATCATGGTGGCAATTGTAATCATGAGCATGGTGAAAAAAATGGCGAATGTCACGTAGAATTAATGGATTAATTCAATCCTGCAAGTTTCATTCTAACACCCCACAATTTTTTATTGCCGGTTTTAGTGAAAGCACGATGTATGGTGTTTATCCCCTGGTTTTCGGCCAAACGCCATCGGCGTCTCTGCACATCCAGCTTGTCATTAAAAGTTTTCCTGTTTTATCGTAAATAAATAGCCCCCAGCCGTACTTTTCTCCTTTACATTTTTTAGTGTAATCGAAATGCTGATTGAGTTCGCCTGTGGGAAAATATTCCTTACAAGAAACATATTCTCCGTTCTTTAAAATGTGAACTGAGCTTAGCTGACCATTTGCGTCTTTCCAGGTATATTCTCCATCAAGCAATATTGCATTTCCTTTTTTTACTGTGCTGTTGTTTTTTTCTTCTAAAGTATAACCTTTTCTCCCGCACGGACCCATAGGATATAAACTTGCGCCATGATCAAAATAATTATATCTGAAATAAACTGCTTTTGTACTGTCTTTAACTTTATCCCAATATTTATCTAACCACACGATCCACTTGCCATCTTTTTTTCCGTTAGAATCAAATTGATTTAGTTTTTCCTGTCCATAAAGGCGGCTGCCGAAAAAAATAAACATTAAAAAAATAAATAAATGTTTCATGTTATGTTTTATTTGAAATTGTTTCAACATAAATTAATTAACCGCCATCCACGCCGTGTGAATGGGGCCATTGAAAATTTTGCTCACAAAAAGGATATGAGCCCTTAAGTTTTCCATTTTTGTCGTAGCAATGCGTGTAAGAACTATGCGGTTGACCTTCACATTTCATTGTATAGTCAAAATGGGTTTCAAGATTTCCGTTTGAATAATATTCTTTACAGAAAACGTATACTCCTTCTTTTAAAATATGATTCGAACGCATATGTCCTTTTTCATTCACCCATTTATATTCGCCATCTAGTAATTTTGCATTTCCTCTTTTTACTTTACTGTTTTCACTAATTGTTTCCAATTTGTAACCGCTTCCTCCGCAACGGCCCATCGGATAAAGATTAGCGCCGTGATCCCAATAATTATATCTGAAGTAAACAGCGGTCATGCTATCAGCAGCTAATTTCCAATCTTTATCTAACCAAACGATCCATTTTCCGTCTTTTTTTCCCTTGTCATCAAATTGATTTAATTTTTCAGTTTGACTATAACAAAACACCGTCAGGAAACAGAAGAATAGGAAAGCGATGATCTTTTTCATTGGTATAATAAAGATACAATTTTTCAGAAAACAATAAAAGAAATATTAATTAACTAAAAGATCTCGTTCATTTGAGCAACTCCGTTTTTTCTTAACAAACGCCAATGGGAAATAACCGCGTTGTTGAGAGAGGGCCTGTGGTTATAGGGAATTCCAAACTCTGAGGCAGTTGTCACAAGTATTTTTCGTATTTCAGGAAAATGAACATGTGCAACCGTTGGAAAAAGATGATGAACAGCATGATAATTTATTCCGCCAAAAAAGAAAGCTGCAAAGGGAAGGCGCGTACCAAAATCCATAGTTACACTCATTTGATGTTCGGCCCAGGTTGTATTTATGTCGCCGTTTTCATCCGGTGCAGGAAAAATAGATTCTTCATATAAATGCGCCGGAAAAAGTGCAACTGCTGCGGATATGCTCGCCACAATATGCATAAATAAAAAACCAAGCAACACTATTTGCCAGCCGCAACCTGAAAAAATTAATGGGAGAACTAAAATATATGTGATGTAAATAATTTTAGAAACAACGAATGATATTGCCTCAGCTTTTGAATGTTTAACTTTTTTACTCCCGATCTTGTAAGAGAAAAAATCAGTCCAATCACGTTTTAAAATTGCATTAAGAGTATAAAAACAATATAAGAACGGAGCATATACTTTTTGATATTTAAAAGCATTTGGCGGATCTTCCATTGGCATAAATGTTAACATGCCGGTTTGCTGAATGTCAACATCACTATCAGGAACCATTGGACAAGGATGGTGAGAATAAACATGACGCATTTTCCATAAATAACCCGAAGAACCTAAAAGATCGAAAGTGTAACCGAAAAGATGATTTACAGTTTTGTTATCGGAAAACGAACTGTGCACACCTTCGTGTCCCATATTTAGCACTAAGCAAATTTGAACGAAACCAATTAACGGAAAACAAATTAAAAGTAATGAAGTATTGCCGTTTGCAAAAATGACTCCGCAATATAAAGAAATATAAACCGAACAAAAGAAAATGGCTTTGAAAATACCAAAGGCATTGGTTTTTTTTGATATTTTATTAGAAACAAAATAATGGTTCACGCGTTGGTTCACAACAGAAAAGAAACTGTTCTCATTATCTTTTTTGTATTTGATGTCCATTTTCTAAAGATAAGGTTTACTTTTATATAACCAATTTCGGTGTAAAAACAGTATATTTATCTATTAAATCTACATAATGAAAAAATCTATCATTTTACTTTCTATTGGCATGGCATTAACAGGAACAAATTTTGCTCAAACTGCTTCAACTTCCACCGTATCTAAACCAAAAATATATCATCCTGAAGCTGATGCTAAAGCTGACATAAAAGAAGCCGTTGAGAAAGCCGCGAAAGAAGGAAAACATGTTTTATTGCAAATAGGTGGTAACTGGTGTGTTTGGTGCTTGCGTTTTAATGAAAAAGTAACAACCAACGATACTTTAAGAACAGAACTCGAAAAAGATTATGTGACCTACCATCTTAATTACAGCAAAGAAAACATGAATGAAGATGTTTTAGCTTCTTTAGGTTATCCGCAGCGCTTCGGGTTTCCTGTATTTGTTGTTTTAGATGGTAAAGGAAACCGTTTGCACACTCAAAACAGCGGTTATCTTGAACAAGGTAAAGGACACGGCACAAAACAGGTATTAGAGTTTTTTCAGCAATGGTCGCCTGCAGCACTTGATCCTAAAAATTATGTAAAAAAAGCGAACTAAAAAATAGTTTATACTTTTGATAAGGCTTTAGATACCATTTCTACTTGTGGATCCGCTTTTTTTAAAAATGCAGCCACGCTGTTTTTTTCTTCGGTAGTATAGTCAACGATTATGAAACTGAAAACCTTGAACTTTTCGACTACTTTTAATTTGCCTTTTTTTAATAAGGATTTTAATTCTAATCTGAATGCTTTAAAGTTTTGAATTTCTTCAGCAGTATCAGGTTTTTCGATATTGAATGTAATTTCAGCTTCCATACTCAAATATAATGAAATTTAGCGGATTTCAATAAGAAAACCTGTCTTTTTCTCTCGGAAAAGCAAATAAATGCTATAAATCATTAAGCTTTTACGGCCCAGCGTAATTTTGCTGAACGCGCACGGAGATTATCAGCAATTTCCTGTGCTGAAGGACGGATAGGGTCGGGGGCTACCTCACTGTAAATACCTGCACGGAATAAATTCTGAAACGATTTTTTTACGCGCCTGTCTTCACCTGAATGAAAAGAAAGAATAGCAACTCTTCCTCCGGATTTTAACGCATCAGGTAATTTTTCTAAAAACTTCTCTAATGCACCAAACTCATCGTTGACTGCAATTCGCAAAGCCTGAAAACATCGCGTGCATGATTTTTTAATTTCTTCTTTGTTAATTTGTGGTAATCCTTCTAAAGCTTCATTAATTACTTCCTGCAGATCTTTTGTAGTTGCGATCCGCATTCCTTTCGTTAGTTTTTGCATTACCGTTTTAGCAATGTGTTTGAAATGCGGTTCGTCGGCATTTTCAAAAAGTAATTCTTCCAATTGTTGCTGCGAAATATTTTTTAAAAGTTCAGATGCAGGTTTTCCACTCTTAGGATTCAATCTTAAATCAAGCGGACCTTCCACTTTTTGTGAAAATCCTCTTTCAGGATTATCAATTTGCATGGAGGAAACGCCAAGATCAGCCAAAACAAAATTTAACCGACCGGCTTCTGCAACGATCTGATCAATGCCGAAGAAATTCATTTTTCTTATTACTAAAATATCTTCACCAAAACCTAAAGCTTCTAAACGTTCTTTTGTTTTTGGTAATTCAAATGGATCCACATCAGTTGCATACAATTTTCCTCCCGGTACTAAACATTTAAGGATCTCTAAACTATGTCCTCCATAACCGAGTGTTGCATCCAATCCGATTTGTCCGGGTTTTATTTTCAGGAAATCCATTATTTCTTTTACACAAATGGAGCGATGCATTCCTGCAGGTGTGCGACCTTTTTTTATTACCTTTTCTACATCCTCAGCGTATTGCTCAGGTTGCAATTCTTTATATTTTTCTTTGAAAGATCTTGGATGCGTGCCCTTATATCTAACTCTTCTTGGTTTCTTTGATCCTTGCTCATCCATTTGGTGAAGGTAGTAAATTTGTGCTTAAATTGGGGGTGAATCGGTAGCTGAGCTTGTCGAAGCTAATTCTTATACGTCATCAACTTGTACCGAACCAGATCTCCTTTCAGATCCATAACAAGTAAGATGTTAGTTCCGCCGTAATTTCCCTGAATATCAAAAAAAACAAAGTAATTATCCTTGATCTTCATGTAATGATAAATATTAAGCGGCGTATAATTTTTATTTTTCATTTTGTGTTCAGTGAATGGAAAAGAAGTGAGCTTATCTTTCTCAACTATAGTAAAGTCTTTGAACGCCGATTTCAACTGAACGATCTTTTTAATATAAGTTTCATCAATAGTATCTTTTATACTTGTTTTTGAGGAAACAAGAGCGCCCTTCGAATAATACAAGACTAATTTAAATGCAGGATCAGTTTTTGTTAAACTGTCTAAATGATACATCGCGACTTCCTCAACAAAACGTTTATTTTGACCAAATGAAGTTAATGATATAAAAAATACGAGAACAAGAGTGATGTTTTTTAATTGCGACATAAATGATTTTTTCAGAGTAAAAATAATCATTATGGTTAAGAAGACAAAAAACATTAGCAGCCGCCCGTTTGTTTCGTCTTCATCGTTTTTATGATCTCAGCTTTTGTTGTGATCTTCAGGATATCATTATCGCGTGTTTTTGAAATATTGTAATTATAGCCGCGGTACCAAAAATCAACGATCTTTTCTCCCTGAAATTTTATCATTACAACATTTTGCAACGGGCTACCGAATGCTAATGAATTATAAGTGAATAAAGCGATGTCTTTACCAATGCCAAAATAAACCATTTGCTTAGTCGGAAGGATAGCGCCATCTCCCGATATTGTAATGGTTGTATCTTTAGTTACGGGATCACAATGTTTAATAATTATTGTATGTCCGAAGTCAGCAATCCCGCACTTCCAATCTTCTCCCGGATTGACAATCTCAAATTTACCGCCGTATGCAATGCTTTTTAAAAAATCCCAAATAAAAAGTGGAATTTCAGCTATCTTTTTTTTAACGGACAAACTTTGTGTCTCCACACCTGCAAGGAGCATTCTTTTGTTTAGATCTGTTCTTATAACTGAAGAGTCAATAATATATTTTCCCGCTGAAAATGAAACACTGCTTCTTTCTTGTACATTTAAAGTACTTTGACTAGTCTTTGTATCCGGCTTTTTAAAAGCGAAAAATGACATTACAATTACAGTAATAACTATGGAAATTTTAGACAGCATAGTTTGCGGTTTTAGAGTATTTAACCTGTACAATGCCGCTTATTACCAAAAGATACAAGCTCTTAAAAATTTATTTTGATTTGGTAGCCTTTATGGAAAGAACGTATTGGTAAACCGCCTCTTTTTGCAACTGTGTCAAATTGGCTTTCATGGCCATGTTATCGCAAATGAATCCCCATCTGAATGGATCAATTCCATAAATATTCGCGGTTCCGTGACATTTAATGCAGGCACCCTTGGCGTAAATGAAATAACCCTCTTTTAACTTATCTAAAGTAGCATCCTTGAATTGTGGTTGTATAGCAGTTAACTCTTCGTCGCCTGGAGAATAAATTCCATCCGCGGGTTTTATAATTGGAGTTGGTGATATCTCTGTTGTAGGAGTTGCAGCGGTTGTGGCAGTTGTGGTAACCGTTGCAGTTGTTGTCGTTGTTGAAGCAGCAGTTGATGTTGTACTTTTTTTGGAAGAAGTACACGCTGCAATAACGATCATTGATGAGCAAAGAGTAAATAAAGTTTTTGTCATTTCTTTTTTTGGGAAGATAGATAAAACACGACAGGAAAAATGTTAATTAAAAAAGCGTGATGGTTAATTGAACTTTATTTTAACAATTTTAGTAATTGTTAACAGAATTTTATCTCCAAAAATAAATTATGCGGCAATTTTTCTGTTGAATGTTTTTCTTTTAGTGCTAAAAATATTTCTTCAAAATACATTTCTAATACTAAAAAAGAATTGATGGCCTTCCTTGGAAATGGAATAATCAAAACGTAAAACTGTATTTACATCCGGCTTGGTTTTATATTATTTAATTATTCTTCAGTATTCTTCATTTTCATTAAAAGAGTGTACGCCCCTTTAATAACCAAAGTTTTATTTTTTATATTCGAACTATCAGCAAAGATAATCTGCGTAAACCCATTTTCGGTATTTTGTGTTGTTACCTCTTGCATTTGATACTTTTTACTATCAGTTTGAGTGAACACATATTGTTTACCTTCAAAACGGACTAATCCGTCATTTGGGATCACAAAGGCATTGTTCGTTGAAACTTCGATCTCTGCATTCATATACATTCCGGGAATTAATGATTTGTCATATTGCTCAAAATGACAATGCACAATTACTGTCCTTTCTGGTGAAATGTCTTTGCCAATTAATAGTATCTCACAGATATATTTTTTAGCCGGATCAGCATTATTGTAAGCAAATATTTTTTGCCCAATTGATATTTTTTCCAAATCTCTCTCAAAAACAGTTAATGCTAAATGAATGTCAGTAGGGTTCACTAATTCAAACAACACATCTGTAGGGCTAACGTACTTTCCGATATTCATATTTACCGCTGAAACAAAACCGTCAATTGGCGACGTAATATTAATGCTCCGTGAAATATTACTTTCATTAAGATTATCAGGATTGATCCCTATTAATTTTAGCTTTTCCGACAATGATTTTAGCATCACCTTTTGCGAAATATATTCGGCTTGTGCATTTTCAAACACTTTATCGCTGCTTGCCTTGCTTTCATTCAGATCCTTTTGACGTAAAAATTCTTTTTCCAAAGAACTGAAATGCGCTTTGGCGGTTAAATAATCTTGTTGCAGCTGAATGTATTGTTGGCCTTCCATTGTTGCAATTATTTCACCTTTGTTGATATGCATCCCTGCCAATAATGTGGTCGATTTAAGATAGCCTCCCATTGGCACACTTACCGAAACTAAGTTTTGCGGCGGCACTTCAATCTTACCATTCACTTTAAGTATCGATGAAATTGATTTCTGTCCGATTTTTCCCGTTTGTATTTCAGAATTTTTGAGTTGCGCGTCTGTAAGTTCAACTGTATTGTCAGTTGGGTTTTCTTCCGCTTTCTTAGTTTGTTCGCTTCCGCATGAATTCAGGAGTGCAACAGTTACGAATAGGAGGATATATTTTCTCATAATAATTTTATTTAGACATTAAGAAATTAAGTTGAATAATAGTTTGGTTAAAGTCTTTCACAAGATCGATATAATTGCTTTGAATTGTAATGGCATTATTGATAAGCATTGTCCATTCCAAATAATTGATCTCGCCATTAGAAAATTGTTGATTAGCAGTTGTGGTAATGGTGTTGGCATTTTTCAATGCGGTATCTTCATAATATTTTAGAGTTTCGCTTTGCGTTAGATATAGTTTAAGTGCTGCCTGATATTCGGTTTGGAGTTTTTGCAATCCTATTTGATAATTGTTTTCACTAATTAATTCAAGCGTCTTTGCAGAATTTATTTTAGCTTTTTGAGAGCCAAAAAACAATGGCACACCCATGCCAAACTGTAAGGTATGAAAACGAAATGAGCTGGTGTAAAACTTAGTATCATTACCATATCCCTGAATACTTTGATTATAGTACCCAACGTTTAAGTTAGGCAACAGTTTTGATCTCTCTAACTGTGTATTTACGAGTGAAATATTTTTTTGCTGTTGCAGTACCTGAATTGTTGGATTTTTACTGACGGCTGTTAAATCAAGTAGTGAAGTATAAAGCATTTTTGGACTTTCAGCGAAAGGAGTTACTAGAGTGGTTATGTTCAAGAGTAACTGAAATTGCAATTGCAAAATCTCTATGTCTTGTTTTACTTGTTTCAACTGAATGGAAATTTGTCCTCGTTGTGTTTCGGCAGTCGTTTTCTCTAAAATGTTACTTGCGCCCTTAGAGAATCGAAGGTTTGCTTTTTCCAAGAACGCAGCATAAACACTGTCATTTTTCAATAATATCTTTTGTTTTTGTTGCAAATAAACAAGCAGGTAAAAAACATCCCTGACTTGTTTTTTTAATTCAGCTTCCTGCACAGCAATGTTAAGCACACTTTTTTTATAGTTTTCACTCTGAAGGGATTTTTGTTTTGCATATACCGTTGGAAAACTGATGTTCTGCACAATGCCGATCTTGGTGTCTTTATAAAAACTGTTGAATTGCCCATACTCCCCTAAAAGATTTGTTTGTGGTATATCAACAGCCGCTGCCTTGAGCTTTTTTTGGTATTCCACATTCAATTTTTCATTTTTTACCTTCAAATTGTTTTTTAAGGCAGTATCGATAGCGCTTTCTAAATTGATTGCCGTTTGTGAATGATAAGTTTGAATAGAAAAGAATGTAAATAATAAAATTGCAGTTGATCTAATGCTTGGTTTAACCTTTCCCTTCAACCCGCCTTCAAAAAGAATATAAAGAATAGGCAGAACAAATAGCGTGAGTAAGGTTGCAAGCAACAAGCCTCCAATTACAACTGTAGCTAATGGTCGCTGTACTTCTGCTCCTGCACCGTTACTTATTGCCATTGGTAAAAAACCAAGTGAGGCTACAAAAGCCGTCATTAATACAGGACGCAATCGCAATTTTGTTCCGAGTAAAACAATTTGTTTCAGATCAGTTTCGCCATCTTTTTTGATCCTGTTAAATTCGGCGATCAATACAATTCCATTTAATACCGCAACACCAAATAATGCAATGAAACCAACTCCGGCACTAATGCTGAAAGGCATACCTCTCATTTCTAAAAATAAAATGCCCCCAATAGCGGAAAGAGGAATGGCTGAATAGATCAATAAGCCTTGTTTAACAGAATCAAATGCGAAGTAGAGTAAGAGAAAAATTAAAAGCAATGAAATCGGTACCGCGAATGATAATCGTTTTTTTGCTGCTTCTAAGTTTTCAAATGCACCTCCGTATTTAATATAATAGCCTGAAGGGAGTTTAATTTGCTTATCAACCTGAGCTTGCAGTTCATTTACAATGGTTTGAACGTCTCTGCCTCGAATATTAAAACCGACGATAATTCTTCGTTTTGCATCGTCTCGTTGAATTTGATTTACGCTTTCTTTTATGGATACGTCTGCCACTTGATAAAGAGGAATTTGTGTTCCCCGTTGTGTTGGGATTAAAAGATTCTGCACATCTTCCGGCTCTTTACGATTTTCTCCCGCAAGTCGAACAACCAAACCAAAACGCTTTTCGTCTTCATAAACAAGTCCGCTGTTTTGCCCGGCAAATGCTGTATTTACTACTTTGTTGATGTCGGAAATATTTAATCCATATTCTGCAATTATATTACGGTTGTAATGTATGATCAATTGTGGAAGCCCATCTATTGGCTCAACATAAATATTCTGCGCTCCTTTAATTTTCATTGCTACTTCCCCCAGTTGTTTTGAGTATTTTGAAAGCGTATCTAAATTTTCTCCGAATATTTTGCATACTACGTCTTGTTTTGCTCCTGTCATTAATTCGTTGAAGCGCATGGCAACAGGGTATTGAAAGCTAAAAGTAACTCCGGGTACATCTTGGAGAGCTTTCCCCATTTTCTCCGCAAGTTCATTAAAAGTTGTTGCGGAAGTCCATTCGCTTTTATCTTTCAAAATGATCATGATGTCGGCCCCGTCCATTGGCATAGGATCGGTTGGTATTTCCCCGCTTCCAATTTTTCCAACTATTTTTAGCACTTCCGGA
>DATMPR010000068.1:0-4106 GCA_035567575.1 Bacteroidia bacterium | reverse complement strand
TAATTATTTTAATAAATTGGGAATTCCGCGTGAGAAAATTAAATTAACTAACCACAAATAAAAAAGCCTCACTATTAGCAAGGCTTTTCAAATTCTATAATTCTAAATTTATTATTCGTAAAGAACTGATTTTTGAACTTCGCGGACTTTACCATTTCTTCCAATTAAAATACCGCGCTTAAGCCAGGCAAAGTCCCCTGATGGATTTTCTTTATTAACTGAATAGAACCACATAGGTTTGAAAGAAGCATGGTTTGGTAATTTGCCTAATGGCTCGCCAATTAGTTTAACCAGTTCTGTAGTATCCATTCCAACTGTGACCTTATTAAAATTCTCTTCAGAATAATTAGGACTAAATTTGGTATCCGCAGCAGGTTTAACAGGATTATAACCTTCACTTAAAGGAAAGCCTCCTATAAAAAACATGATGATGCAGAAAAATGCAATTGCGAGGATCGATAACACTTTTGTAATTGAACTCATATTATGAACGAATTAAAGATTCAACAATAACAAATAAATAACCAATAATGAAAAAGCCTGAGGAGAGAATGCATCCCATTTGTAATCCTTTTCTAAAGCGCTCTTTAAAATCACCTTCATGCCAAACACTTAAGAAAAAAGCCATGATAAGGCCGACAAATAATAATACCAATGGCACAGCTAATAATAAAAGCGAACTGTTATAAGGGGTAATAGATACATAAGTTAAACCTATGGCTATTATAAAAAGAACAATAATTAAAACTGTTTTCATAATTTTTGTTTTATTTTCTTAATTCAAATGTATTTCGTAACAAATATAGTATTTATTAAGAATTCTCAAAACATATTTCGTATTAAGATATTCGCAATAAACTCTTAAAAAGTGTTCAAAAAGGGCTTAAAACAACGACTCCACGGCGATTTTGAACCAACTGGTATAATTTTCGGGATGGATCTTTAAATCAGCCTTAACCTCTCCGGTGCTTTTCCATTTGAAATTATTGGCCTCATTTGGGTTTAGTTTTGGATCTTCATTAAAATAACCGGTAAAAACATGGTCAACTTCGTGCTCAGTTAAGCCATTATCGAATTTCGTTTTATAAGTAAACGCAGTTTTAAAAGTCAGATCCGTTTCAATACCCATCTCTTCTTTTAATCGTCTCTTTGCGGCATTTAAGGTTGTTTCTCCCGGTCTCGGGTGACTGCAACAAGAATTGGTCCATAAACCCCCGCTATGATATTTGTTCAAAGCCCGCTGTTGTAAAAGCATTTGGTTTTTAGAATTAAAAATAAAAACAGAAATAGCGCGATGCAGTAAGCCTTTTTCATGAGCTTCCATTTTATTCATTGTGCCAATGGGTTCATCGGCTTCGTTTACTAATATTACTTCTTCAATCATTACTACAAATACGAATTAGAACGAATATACGAATCTGTGTGCTTAATATTAATCAACCCAATCTGCAATAAATAAATTTGTATCTCTTGTGCCATGATTGTTTCTGTTAGATGAAAAAATTAATTTTTTACCATCGGGTGAAAACATAGGAAAGGCATTAAACAGACTTTCATTTGTAATTTGTTCCAATCCTGTTCCATCATCATTGATCATGAATAACTGAAAATCGTAACCTTTTTTACTATGGTGATTGGAGGAGAAAATAATTTTTTTACCGCTTGGATGAAAAAACGGCGCCCAGTTTGCTTTTCCTAAAGATGTTATTTGTTTTAGATCACTTCCATCAGCATTACAGGTATATAATTCCATATTAGTTGGCGCTACTAAATTTTGTAATAGTAATTCTTTGTATTCTTTTATTTCCTCTTCAGTTTTCGGCCGGCTTGCTCTAAACACCAAACGTTTTCCATCCGGAGAAAAAAATGCTCCTCCATCATAACCTAAACCGGTTGTTATTTGCTTTTGATTTTTTCCATCTATATCCATTGTCCATAATTCAAGGTCGCCGCTTCTTATACTTGTGAAAACAATTTTATCACCCTTAGGTGAAATAGTTGCTTCGGCATCATAACCCGGCGAATCCGTTAACTGCTTAATTATTTTTCCTGTCGCATCTGCAATGTAAATATCAAAATCCTTGTAAACCGCCCAAATGTATTTTCCTTTTATTTGCGGCGTGGGAGGACAACTATCATTTCCTTTATGTGTTGAAGCGTATAAAATTTGTTTTCCGTTGTGAAGATAATAACTGCAGGTTGTACGCCCTTTTCCGGTGCTTATCATTGGAGGTCTATATGTACTGTCTTTACCTGCTTTTTCAATATCCAAAGCAAAGATCTGGTCGCATTGAAGTCCCCAATTCTTATTATTGCTCTGGAAAGAAGCCATTTTACCGTTTGGCGAAAAATAAGCTTCTGCGTTGTCTCCTCCGTAAGTTAATTGTGTTAGTTTTTTAAAATGTTTTTCCTGGGCATTGCTAAAACAAAACAGCAGATTAAACAGGCAAATAGACAATAATTTGGGCATAAGTTAAATTGTGTCACAAAATTAGTATAAAGTATTGAAAAACAATACCTGAATTAGTGATTATAAAGTGTTAAATAAGAGAGTGCGGCCTTTAAATTAGTTATATTTGCCAACTATTTTATTATTAAACTAATGAGTAAGGCGGAAGATATTAAATTACCGGTTGGAACGCAGGCGTTTATCCTTTCAAAAATGTATTACGGGGCTTTAACTAAAAGTCTTGAAAAATTAGGTATTGAGAGATATTTTTCAGTATTATATTTTCTTCATAACAATAAAAATTGCTGTCAACAGGTAATTTGTGATAATCTTAAAATAGATAAAACCGCCATGGTAAAAGTGATGGATTATTTAAGTAAAGCGGGATGGATCGAGCGGAAGACAAACCCAAATGATCGCCGTGAACATTTCATTTCACTTTCAAAAAAAGGAGAAAAACAAACAAAGGAAGTTGTAAGATCATTTAAAATAATTGATGAAAAAGCGTTTTCAGATATTAATGAAACCGAACGGAAAGCTTTTTTTAAAATTATGTTTAAAGTTTGCGAAAATCTTGAACAGTTACCATCCGATAACCTAACTTTTAATTATAAGAAATCAAAATAATAAAACATGAAAAAAATTCCGGGTTGGATATATGTTGTTCTCGTCTTTGCAATTTTAATTGCTGTTAAGCTTTTATTCTTTGGTAAGAAAGAAGAAAAAGGCGGAGCAGCTAAAGGCGGTAAACCTTCAGGTCCCATATTAGTCAATTATTATGTGACAAAACCATTACAATTCACAGATAAGGTTTATAGCTCAGGAAAAATCGGAGCTTTAAACGAAATCGAAATTAAATCGGAAATAGCCGGAAAAGTTACTGCTATTTATTTTAAAGAAAGTGAACAAGTAACAAAAGGTGCTCCTCTTGTAAAAATTAATGATGCTGATTTGCAAGCGGAATTAATAAAAAATAAAACCCAAATAAAACTGTCAGAAGAAAAAACAGACCGTCTCAAAAAACTTGTGGCTATTAATGGTATTAGTCAGGAAGAATATGAAGTGCAGGAAAACGAAGTAAATACTCTTAAAGCCGACCAATCTTTTATTTTAGCGCAACTCGCAAAAACTACCATCACTGCTCCGTTTACAGGCATGGTTGGTTTAAGAAATATTAGTGAGGGCGCTTACGTTAGTCCAACGCAAGTTATTGCTTCTTTAGTGCAGGTAAAACCATTGTTCGTTGAGTTTTCTGTTCCCGAAAAATATACCTCAACTATTAAAAAAGGAATGGAAATTGAATTCGCTCACGAAAATTCAGACAAAGAATTTAAAGCAAGCATTTATGCCATTGAACCAAAAATTGATGAGTTAACTAAAACTTTACGCTGCCGGGCTTTATATAATGGCCCGGAAGATTTTTATCCGGGAAGTTTTGTGAAAGTGTACATTGATATGATGAAAGAAGAAAATTCATTGATGATACCAACACAATGCATCATCCCTATATTAAAAGGACAAAAAGTTATTATTGCGAAAAATGGCGAGGCTGATGAAGTAAAAGTGATTACCGGAGTTCGTACCGAGGATAAAATTCAGATCATGGAAGGTTTAAAAGATGGTGACACTGTTTTAACAACCGGTTTGCTGTCTGTAA
>DATMPR010000067.1:0-4830 GCA_035567575.1 Bacteroidia bacterium | reverse complement strand
ATAAAAAGAAATTTGACAAACCCGTTTTAGTGTTGACCAACCCTCAAGCTAACATTGAAGAAATTGGTTTTGTAACACACGAAGATCTGAAAGATCTGGGCATTGCAGATAAAGTCGCAGTGTATTTACCTTACTCTTACTCTTTATCCGGACGGTTAATTATTGTTTCTCCCTCGCAAATAAAACCTCTTAACGTTGATGGCGCCGAGACCATGAAATTTATTGTGAGCGGTGGTGTTACAGATGTTGATTAGAGTTGCTGACTTTGTCAGCATCTTTCGAACTCCATTCTTGGTCCCGTCTCTGAAATATTCTACATCAATTCCCCTCGCAATATTTTTTAAAATTATTTAAGATGGCTTGCCAGCCTCCTTTTTGCATCTCTTCAGGATTTTGTTTTTCGGCTTCAAACGAAGTTGTTATTTTAGTTGTGTTGCCATTGGCGGCAAATGTGGTTTTTGCTTTACGGCCATCGCCCATAGTGTATTCAATTAATTCGTTTGTTTTTACTGCATCGTAGGTTCCCCAAAAATCAAAACCCATGCTCCCATCTTTTGCTTCCATGCGCGATGAAAATTTACCGCCTGCCCTCAGATCATTTTCTGATCTTGTTGTGTGCCAATCATCGGAGGCGCTGTTCCATTTTGTAATGTGTTCCGGACCATTCCAAAGTTTCCAAATTTTTTCTACCGGCGCGTTTACTGTTGTTTCCACTGTTATCATGATCTTAAATTATTTATTGGTTGGATAAATAAAACCTGTTTCGGTTTCTTTTGTTTTGATAGGGCGAACTTCAATACTTGCCGATGGCACATATTCGAATTCAGGATTATCTTTTGCAATGCGGACAGCTTCTTCAAAACTGCCGGCGATAATATGATAATAACCTACCTGTACTTTTGTATCTGTTGAAATATTTTTCTCAACCCAATTATTTCCTTCTTTAGAAAGAACAACACCCTCCCTTACAATGGGCTGCGCAGCTATTAATTGATTTTTGCTTTTTAAAATACCAATATAGCTCTCGCATTTTTTTATGAAAGCTAAATGTTGTTCGGGTGTTAACGCTTTTTTTGCATCTCCTTCATTCCGGATGTAAAACATGAATTCCATAGCGATTCGTTTTGTTAGGCTAATTTAGGAAAAATATTGTTTTTATAGCATTACACCCGTTTTCAAATCATAAGTCCCGTTCAGATTAAAAATTCTGAAACAAATTCGGCTTTATTGAAAGCGTCAATTCACTTTCTGTTTCTTAATATGCTCGATCTCAATTTTCAAACCTTTCAGCATGTTCATAATGCTATCTAAGTTTAATTCATCATCACGGTAATCGCCGGTGTTAATGCAGCAGGTGTATTCCCACAATTCCAAAATGTCTTCTAAACGTACTTTATAAGGCTGGTACATTTTATTGTCAGAATGCAATTCAACAGTGCCTTCTTTTTTATTTAAATTATGCAGACGTTTATAACTTAAACCATCGTCTTTTGTCACTACCACATAAGCGTTCCCGTCTTTCAGATCTTCTATCCTTTCTAAATATTTGCCAATAATAAATGAACCCTCTTTTATTGGCGGCATGCTATCGCCTTTAATAGGAAAAGCGCGGTGTTTACCAACGGGTAAAAATGGTAATTTCATCCGGGGTAAACGTTCAATATAATCAGGATCGGAATAACCGCGTAAATATCCCGCCGAAGCTTTAACCGGAATTAATTCGATCATATCATCACCTTCATTATCGATAATAACAGGGAATAAAATACGGTTCTTACCTATTTTCATTAGGGCATCAGGGTTGGTTTTTTTCAGATCACCTTTAATTAAAGCATCAATAGCAATGTGAAAATACTCCGATAAACGGATCAATAAATCGATGGGCGGTTCGTTTCGTCCCTCTTCATAACCGCCAATGCGCGAGCGGGTAATCTCCATTTCATCGGCCATTTGCTCCTGTGAAAGGCCCTTTAAAGTGCGCAAAAATTTCAGATTGTTAGCTATCTTATTGATCATATTACTACGTTTTATAGCACAAAAATACTACAATTTATAGTTATCTCCAAATCAGAGTTTTTAAGGGGTTAAAAAATGCTATATTTAAGAGGTAAAACCTTACAAGGTCTGGAAACTAACAATCAAATAAACCTGCCTGATCTATCAGCTTCGCTGCTAAAGAACCTTATACTTAAAACCAGAATTCTTTTGGATTTATTTTTGATCATTTTTATAGGGCAAGTAATTATCATAAGCACCCTGCTTGCTACCAATTGTACTGCTATAGAAAATATCCCAAAAAAAGTAATGGTGTTTGGTCCGCTTTTTCTTTTTTCAGCTGCAGGTCTCGAATTTTTATATCTGCGTTACCTAAACACACTTACCAAAAATAACAAAACACAAGATCCGGTCTTCACTTACCTGATCGCTTTTACCGAAATTTCGTTTCCTGCCCTGGTAATGTTTATAGTAATAAGTATGGCAGGTAATAAAATGATGGTTCCTGTTAATGAGATACTAAACTCACCACCGTTTATTTTATATTTTATTTTAGTGATACTTTCTTCTCTGCACCTCAATAAAAAATTATGCGCGTTCACCGGCTTAATTGCGGCGGTACAATATGCGGTGGTTTGCATTTATTTTAAAAACCATTATAATATTGAAGCTTTGTTCATACCAAATATTATTGCCAAAAGTATTTTAATATTTGTTTGCGGTTTGGTAGCAGGATTTGTATCGGAAAAAATAAAAACCGCTTTAATTGAAGCCTTACATGCGCAGGATAAATTAATTACTCAATTGGACAGACTGGTTAAAGAAAAAACAAAGGAAATAAGTAAACAAAAAACCGAAATAGAAGAACAACATTTTGAATTAAAAGAGAAACAAAAAGAAATTGTTGATAGCATACACTATGCTAAACGCATACAAAACAGTTTAATGCCTACCGAAAAATACATTGATAAAAACTTAAAGCAATTAAAAAATAAATGGTTAAAAAACTAGTCGAAAAAATAACTTATTCGGGCATTGATCATGCTACCAACTCTCACGACAGAAAGTGCATCCTCATTATTAACCGGATGAGCATTATACTGTCCTTCATGATGATCACCTTTGCTGCTTTATCACCTATATTTAAAATTTACGACCTGCTCTATTTTTCAGTACCGTTTTGTATAGTATTTTCTTTAGCGCCTGTATTTAATGCGATAGGCTGGTTAACCTTTTCCAAATGGTTTTTTACTTTTTCACCGGTAGTGTGCCTGGTAATTGTTTGTTTTTATAATAGCATCGAAATGGGCGACCGGTTTTTCTTTTTAACTACAGCCACGATTCCAATCATTTTATTCAGAAAAACCTGGCTGGTTTATTTTATTTTTTACATTAACCTGGCTGTTTTTCTATTTACAAACTGGTATCAAACAACGCATGAACCTATTGCTAAATTGCCAAAAAATCTGGCTGAAGTTTACTGGTACTTTACTTTAATATCTGTATTTGCTGTATTGTTTTATGTGTTCCGTTATTTCAGACAGGGCTCTGAAGATCACGAAAAAGAACTGGAAGAAAAAAACGATCTCATTACGGAAAAAAACAAAGAAATTACCGATAGTATTAAATATGCTAAACGCATTCAACAAACTTTAATGCCGAACGAAAAACAAATTGAAAAAAACTTGAAAAGATTAAAAGAAAACAAATGAAACAGAAATTTTTGTCCATTGTTAACTTCGGTATAAAACCGGGAACACCACCGGATATTGCTGAACAAATGCAATTAGTAAATGGTATTAGTTCTACAGGAATTCCCATTTGTCTTACCTATATTTTAATATTTTCGCTAACCGGCTTTTACCCGCTTGTTTTAGCTTTTTCAGCTGGTGTTGTAATTTTTGCACTGCCTCTGTTTTTAAATAAATGGTTTGGATTAAACCCCGCCAGGCTTTTTGTAAATATTTTTGCTTCCATATTATTTGGAACTGTTTCGGTGCTTTCGGGTAAGGATGCAGGTTTTTATCTTGGCTTCCTGGTTATTTCGGTACCTCCCATTCTTGTTTTTCCATCAATCCGCACAGCCTTAATATTTATTATCTATTGCATCTCTTGCATGCTGGCCTCAATCGCAGGCAATATTTACATTGCTCCTGTTTGCGATATTCCCTTTTCAATGGCGCTTTATCTTTTTAATCTCTTCACCGTATTATTCGCCACATTAACCGTTGTGTTTATTTTTAAAGTTCAATTAAGTGAAAGCAAAGCGATCTTATCCGAAAAAAATAAAGAAATTGTTGATAGCATTAACTACGCCCGCAAAATTCAATACACTTTATTGGCGCACGATGAATTATTACAGAAAAATTTAAATGAACATTTTATTTTATTTAAACCAAAAAGCATTGTTAGCGGTGATTTTTACTGGGCAACGAAATTTTCTGGTTCGGAAGTCACAAGAAACCATAAACAAGAAACCATAAACCAGGAACTGTTCTATTTAGCAGTTTGTGATAGTACCGGCCATGGTGTACCCGGCGCGTTCATGAGTTTATTAAACATTTCGTTTTTAAACGAAGCCATCACCGAAAAAAATATTCTGGAACCTCATGCCATTTTTAACCACGCCCGTACACGCTTAATTGAAAATCTTGGTAAGGACGGGCAGAAAGATGGTTTCGACGGTATACTGATCTGCTTTAATAAAAGCAATAACACCATCATCTACTCGGCCGCTAATAATTCACCCATATTATTTTCCAATAATATAATTATAGAATTGGAAAAAGATAAAATGCCTGTTGGTGTTGGAGAAAAGTCAGAAGAATTTAAAAG
>DATMPR010000066.1:0-16330 GCA_035567575.1 Bacteroidia bacterium | reverse complement strand
TAATTCAAATTTACATGTTATATGATTATAAATTACTAAGGTACTTACATAAATAACATATATCATAAAAGATGATCTGCTTTATTACTACCTTTATATTATGAGAGTGCTAAAAATAAGTTCGGTACTATTGTTATTTCTTGTGATGCTTTATGCTTTTACCAATGGTAAGCCATCTAAGATCTTTTCAAACAAACAGGATCCGGGAATGACGGTTGAAACCTTTTTGCAGAAAGTAAATAATCCGCAAAAGATCGTGCTTGTTTATTTTAGTGCAGATTGGTGTGTGCCCTGTATAAAACTAAAACCTATTATTGAACAAATTGAAACCGAAGAAAATGCAAAAGTTGAAATACTTAAAATAGACGTGGATAAAAACCCGAAAGTCGCACAGTATTTCGAGATAAATACATTGCCTCTTTTTATGATCTATAAAAATGGGAAAAAGGTTTGGGAAAAAAACATGTATATGGAAAAATCAGATCTTGTATCCCGAATTCACTTTTATGCTGAAGAAAAGAAATGACTTCGGCTTCGCTCAGTCATTGATATAATGGAAATAAAAGCGGTGGCTGAGCGCAGCCGAAGTCACTGCTCAAATCACTCGACCCAAAGTACCATTCCTTTTAAATATTCTCCTTCAGGAAAGAAAGGAATTACGGGATGATCAGCCGGCTGGTATAAATAATGAACCACTTTTACATTGCGTTTTGCTTCAATCGCAGCTGCTGCAATTGAATTATAGAATAACATTTTATCAATAACACCTGAGCAGGAAAACGTAAATAAAATTCCGCCCGGTTTTATTTTTTTAAGCGCCAGGGCATTTAATTTTATGTAACCTTTTACAGCATTATGTTTCACATCTCTGCTTTTTGCGAAGGCAGGCGGATCCAATACAATAACATCGTAAACATTATCTTTATCTTTTAGAAAATCAAAAACATCCTCAGAAAATCCTTCATGATTGGTAATATTATTCAGCGCTGCATTTTGTTTGCTGAGTTCAATTGCAGGAACAGATGAATCTACTGAATGTACTAATTTCGCTCCCGCTAGTGCCGCGTAAACCGAAAAACCTCCGGTGTACGAAAAAGTATTTAATACAGCTTTATTTTTAGAATATTTTGAAAGTAGCAAACGGTTATCTCTTTGGTCGACAAAAAATCCGGTTTTTTGTCCGTTCTCCCAATCAATAATGAATTTGCAATTATTTTCTTTCACCACAACTTTTTCTCCAACACTTCCTAGTAAATATTCGTTACGAATGGAAGAGGCATATTGTTTCGGTAATGTTTCGGAACTTTTATCGTAAACACTTTTTAAATTTACGCCGAATGCAGACTGAAGCGCTTCTAAAATATTCTGACGGTTCATATGCATCCCGATACTGTGCGCCTGAAAAACAATATTCCCATCGTAATAATCAATGATCAAACCCGGTAAGCCATCGCCTTCTCCAAAAATTAAACGGCAAACATTGGTGTTCTCATTTAAAATACCAAGATCCAAACGGTATTGATAAGCTTTATTTATTTTATTGAACCAGAATTCTTCATTAATTTCTACAGGCGTAAACGAAATTAATCGCACCGAAATACTCGCGTTCTGGTAATGGCCAACTCCTAAAAATTGTTGTTTGGCCGAATAAACCTCCACCAACTCACCATCCAGCAGATCATCCTTAATTTTTATCCCACCCGAAAACACCCAGGGATGAAACCGCAAAAGCGAATGCTCTTTATCGTTACGTAATATTATTTTAGCCACAGATTTCACGGATTCGCGTAGATTTAATTTGCATAAAGTTACGCAGAAAAATCCGTGAAATCTGCGGCTAAATTTTTTCCACCCAAAATCGGTATGGCAATTTCGCGTCTTCACCGGCGTAATCAACTCCAATTCGTGGTCCAATTAAAATATCTTTTGGTTTTATATTATCATCTTCCAGCCAAATAATATTTCCGTTTAAGCTTAATGCATTATGTTCTCTGTTTATTCCAAGAGCGTTTGTTACTTTTCCCGGACCAACACATAAATTTTTATTGAGAGCTTTCGCATTTCTCCTCTGTAAAATATGCTTTTCGCCTTTAAGAGGTTGTATGGCCCTTATTAAAACTGCGTGAGGTATATCTTTTACATTGGTGACAATATTGAATAAATTATGTATGCCATAACAGAGGTAAACATAAGAGATCCCTCCCTCCGCAAACATCACTTCGGTTCGGTTAGTACGCCTGCCGCCAAAGGCATGCGAGGCTTTATCTATTATCCCATTATAGGCCTCAGTCTCAGTAATAATACCTGAAGTAAGGAAATTGCCTGTTTTGCTAACCAGTACTTTACCGAGCAGATCTTTAGCCAATTTAACCACATCCGGCTGTAAATAATAGGGTCTTTTTAACTTCATTTGGGTGGTAAATTGAGGATTATGCCTTTGTTTATTAGTATAATTTTTATAATTTGCATCAAATTTAATAATTCCATTATGCAATTTAAATTAATCGCTTTAACAATGGCTTTAGGAACCAACTTCTTAATTGGCCAGGTAACTTTAAGTACTAATATCCCTTCAAGTTTAGCATTGGGTTCAACTACTGATGTGGAGGTAAAGATCAATAAAGGGTCCATTGCTAATTTTGCTAAATACCAAATGGATGTTCCGGTTGGTGTGACTGTTGCTGAAGTAGATTCAAAATCAGGAAATTTTACCTTTGAAAATAACCGTGCTAAAATTGTTTGGGTATCGGTACCAAGTGATGCAGAATTCACACTTAAATTTAAAGTGAGCGTTTCCGCATCTGCACCTGCGGAGGGGGCAGTAATTCAAAAATTTTATTTTTTAGAGAATGGTGCTAAAAAAGAAGTGGAAGCAGAACCAATGAACGTTGCATTTGGCGGAAGCACGAAAAATTTATCTACCACTACAACACAAACTAAAGCCGAGCCTGTAAAAACGACTCCAGCTAAAACAGAACCTGTTAAAACCGAGCCGGCAAAAACTGAACCTGTAAAAGAAAATATCAATACAACGCCCGCTGCCGCCGGTTTAATTTACCGCGTGCAATTAGCAGCTTCTCCAACTGATCCCGGTAAATCAAAATATGCTGCACTTGGTAACAAAGTTGAAATAAGTAAAGAAGATGGCAGCTACAAAGTACTTTACGGAAAATACAATACGAAAGAAGAAGGCTTAAAAGGTTTTGAAGAAGCATCAGCAAAAGGTTTTAAAGGCTTTTTAGTAAAATACCAAAATGGCGTGCGCGTAAAGTAGTTCGTGGTTCGTCAAGCTTACTATGACTTTGTCCTTTGAAAGAAATTTTAAAAAAGTATTTTTTATATTTTTCGTTCTTAGTTTATTTTCATGCATTAAGAAAAAAGACTGGAAATGTAATTGCGATGTAACCGGCAACTATTATGGTACGTATACAAAGACAATTTCTCATGAGACCCAAAACAAAGCCAATACCGAATGCGGTGATTACGGCAAAGAATTAAGCGGTGGAAGCGGCGGAACTTATAAATGTGATCTGACAGGAATTTAAAATTTTGAAAAAAGTAATTGTAATATTTAGTATGATCATCTTATCATCGTGTACTAAAAAATACGATTGGGAATGCAAATGTCAGATCTACCACGACACCACCAGCACAATTAAAACCGAAACCCTTAAGCACATGATCAAACCTGATGCCGACCGCATCTGCGCTAAATGGGGTGAGGATATATCACCTCCCGGTGCGGTACACGAATGTGCAACAAATTAATCAGCGGCTTCGGCTGCGCTCAGCCAACGTATCATCTATTAATACTTTGAAAAAAATAATTTTCATACTTTCTGTTCTTATCATAACTTCCTGTTCTAAAAAGCAGAATTGGACTTGCCATTGTGAAATTCATACATCGGCCGGTCATAAAATGACAATGAACGCTATCAATAATAAAACTAAAGAAGACGCTAATACACAATGCCAGCAAAGCGGTAAAGATGATGCCGGTTCTGCGGGCTCTTATACTTGTGATATAGAGCAATAGTACCGGTGACTTCGGCTGTGCTCAGCCACCGGTTTTATGGCCGTGAACGATGACTAAGCGCGGCTGAAGTCCCCATGTAAAAAGGTCACACTGTCACCCCGCCTCTGCCACAAGATTTTTATATTACATAAATCACTGAAAAATTGTCTTAAAAGGTCCTTTTTTATTGTATTGGCACAATTTTAGCATACCTTTGATGCCCCCAATAATGTGGCAATTTGACAATTCGATAATTTGACAATGGGGTAATTTTCGAATTGACAGACATTAAAAGAATAAACATTTAACATAAAACAATTAAAAAAAATGGCAAAGACAAATGTAAACGTAAAACCACTCGCAGATCGCGTACTGGTTGAAGCTGCGGAAGCAGAAACAAAAACTGCAGGCGGAATTATTATCCCTGATACCGCAAAAGAAAAACCAATGAGAGGCAAAATAGTCGCCGCCGGTCCGGGTAAAAAAGATGAACCCACCACTGTAAAAGTTGGCGATACCGTTCTTTACGGAAAATACGCAGGAACTGAGATCACGATCGATGGTAAAGAATATCTTATCATGAAGGAATCGGACATATACGCAATAATATAATCACGATTACTACAAATACGAATTTGTACAAATCTGTATGCCTAGGCGGTTCGATTCGTACATTCGTACAAATTCGTATTCGTAGATAAAAATTAATACTAACAATTTAAAAACAAAAAAAGATGGCAAAAGATATTTCATTTAACCTCGAAGCACGTGACGCTCTTAAGCGCGGTGTTGACGCTTTAGCAAACGCTGTTAAAGTAACATTAGGACCAAAAGGTCGTAACGTAATTATTGATAAAAAATTCGGTTCTCCGCAGATTACTAAAGACGGTGTTACTGTTGCGAAAGAAATTGAACTCAGCAATCCTGTTGAGAACATGGGCGCGCAATTATTAAAAGAAGTTGCCAGCAAAACTGCTGATGCTGCAGGTGACGGTACAACAACCGCAACTGTTTTAGCACAAGCAATTGTAACTGCAGGTTTAAAGAACGTTGCAGCCGGTGCTAACCCAATGGATCTTAAACGCGGTATCGATAAAGCTGTTATTGCTGTTGTTGAAAATTTACAAAAACAATCACAATCAATTGGTAACGACAATAAAAAAATTGAACAAGTAGCAACTATCTCTGCTAACAACGATAACAACATCGGAAAACTTATTGCAGAAGCGATGGGCAAAGTAAAAAAAGAAGGAGTTATTACTGTTGAAGAAGCAAAAGGTACTGATACAACTGTTGAAGTTGTGGAAGGCATGCAATTCGACCGCGGTTATATATCTGCTTATTTTGTGACTGATGTTGAGAAAATGGAAGCTGTATTAGAGAATCCGTTGATCTTAATTTACGATAAAAAAATATCGAGCATGAAAGAATTGCTTCCTATTTTAGAGAAAGCAGTTGGTACAGGTAAACCGGTTTTAATTATTTCTGAAGATTTAGATGGTGAAGCATTATCTACTTTAGTTGTAAATAAAATACGCGGCTCACTAAAAATTGCAGCTGTTAAAGCTCCGGGTTTTGGTGATAGAAGAAAAGCAATGTTAGAAGACATTGCAATTTTAACAGGCGGAACTTTAATTAGCGAAGAGCAAGGCTTTAAGTTAGAGAACGCGGAATTGAACATGTTAGGTAAAGCAGAAAAAATTACCATCGACAAAGACAATACAACAATTGTAAACGGTGCAGGTAAAAAAGCTGATATCACTGCGCGTGTTAACCAAATTAAAGCGCAAATTGAAAGCACAACTTCTGATTACGATAAAGAAAAATTACAAGAGCGTTTAGCAAAATTAGCAGGCGGTGTTGCAGTATTATATATTGGTGCAGCAACTGAAGTGGAGATGAAAGAAAAGAAAGACCGTGTTGATGATGCATTAGCAGCAACACGTGCAGCGGTTGAAGAAGGAATCATCCCCGGTGGTGGTGTTGCTTACATCCGCGCTATTGCCGCTTTAGAAAAATTAAAAGGCCTTAACGAAGATGAAACTACAGGCATGCAAATTGTAAAACGCAGTCTTGAAGAACCGTTACGCCAAATTTGCGCGAATTGCGGAATTGAAGGAAGTATTGTTGTACAAAAAGTAAAAGAAGGTAAAGACGACTTCGGCTTTAACGCACGCACTGAGAACTTTGAAAATTTATTTAAAGCAGGAGTTATTGACCCTACTAAAGTTGCACGCGTAGCATTAGAGAACGCAGCATCAGTAGCGGGTATGTTATTAACTACCGACTGTGTTTTAGCAGAGAAGAAAGAAGAAAAACCAGGCATGCCTGCCGGTCCTGATATGGGTGGTATGGGTGGAATGATGTAAGGAAGTTCTTAGGTTTCGCTTTTCGCGAAATCTTAGAAATTTCTTATCCCGCCTTTTCGGCGGGATCTTTATCGTCTATGTCATTCTGAACTTGTTTCAGAATCTAAAATTAAACCCCATTCTTACGAGTGGGGTTTTTTGTTTATTGATTTGCAATCCCCTTTTTTATTTGTACATTTAAAATACAAAATATTTTTTAGCAAATGGCGGATCCTGAAATTAAAAACTCTTCTGTTCTCGGTTTGAAAACAGAACTATACGGATTTATTACAACTACTTTAATTGTTGTAGATATTTGTCTTGTTTCTACTTTAACCTATACTTCCTTGCATCCTATAGTTACATTTGTTTTATATACATCTTTTCCTGTCCTCGCAATCATAGCCATGAATACTATTGAAAGGATTGGCAAGCGTTATCCTTTTATTATTTTTTGTTCTATCTCACCTGTCATGCTGGGTTATTTGTGTTATTTTTCCGGACTTCAGTCACCGGGATGGTTAACTGCTTTTCCATTGATCACCATAACACTTTTTCTTTTGGATTCAATGCTCTTAAAACTTATTTATATTCTTTTATATTTAGCTGCCCTTATAACATCTTGTTTATTGATCAAAATGGAAGTGTCTCAATTATTTTTTATTGTAATGGCAATTGGTATTTACGGCGCGGTATTTGCAAGGTGCTTAAATTATTTTCAAATGCAGCAAATGCGGATCGAAGCACAGAAAAAACTTATTGAAGAAAAAAACAAAGAAGTAATGGATAGTATTCGCTACGCCAGAAGAATACAAACGTCTCTTTTACCAACAGAAGTTTATATCGGGAAAAGCATTGACCGTTTAAATTAAAGCAGATATCCATTTGTAATCCGGGTTTTTATTTATACATTTATTAAGTAAATAAAGACATGAAAAAAGCGCTTATTCTTTCTCTTCTCGCCATCCATGCCTGTTTTTCATTTGCACAAAATAACAGATCAAATAAACAAAACATACCTATTGTTATTTCACCTGCTGATGGCGGAATGACAATTACCGATCAGGTTTTCTTTTATAACGATGATAAAAGTAATTTGTCCTTTAAAGCTATACAAGCTGTAAACGACTGGCAATCCTCCGAAAAAAATTCTCTTAATTTTGGCTACAACACCAATGCGCATTGGATAAAATTTTCACTCATCGCCGCGCACGAATCTCCTTTACTAAAACAATACCTTGTTATTAATTATCCTGTACTCGATAGCGTTGATATTTATATGCGGCCAGGTGCAGGTGAATTTACGCTTATGCGCATGGGCGATCATTATCCATTCAGTACCCGGCAATTCAAGTATCGTTATTTTGTGATCCCATTTACACTTTCAGATGAATTCCCGACGGAGTTTTATATTCGTCTGCGCACAGAATCGTCAGCTCAGATTCCTTTACAGTTATGGAATGAAACATCTTTCCTGCATCATATCAACGTGCAGAATTATGTACTCGGCATTTATTATGGCATCATCATCGTAATGTTCTTGTACAACTTATTTATCTTTTTCTCAGTGCGTGAAAGAAGTTATTTTTATTACCTCTGTTTTATTTTATTTTTCGCGCTATTTCAAGCCACCATCAACGGTTTAACTTACGAATTTCTTTGGGGCGATTCTATCTGGTGGGCCAATAACAGCGCAATAGTTTTCGCGGCTACGTTCTTGTTTTTTATTCCGGCTTTCGCAAACGCCCTGCTAAATACAAAAACTGTCGCACCAAAAATGGGATTCGTTCTAAGAATTCTTGGGTATCTCGCTTTATTAAATTTAAGCTGTTCGCTTCTGCTTCCTTACGCCGCTGTCATAAAATCTACAGTACTGCTTGCACTTGTTACAGTGCTGTTCACCGTTATAACAGGTTTTGTTTGTTTGTTCAGAGGTTACCGCGCCGCACGTTTCTTTTTATTGGCATGGCTTGGATTACTTACCGGCGGATTTATTTACGCGTTAAAAGGTTTTGGTTTATTACCCAATAATTTTTTTACAGAATACGGAGTTCAAATGGGATCAGCTGCTGAAGTAATTTTATTATCCATCGCTCTCGCCGACCGCATCAACATGCTAAAACGCGAAAAAACCGAAGCGCAGGAAAAAGCTTTAGTTCATTTGGAAAGTATTGTAAAAGAAAGAACGTATGAAGTAGTACAGCAAAAGAAAGTGGTGGAAGAAAAAAATAAAGACATCACAGACAGTATCAACTACGCACTTCACATTCAAAAAGCATTTTTGCCTGAGAGAGAAGAAATTTACGCATCCTTTCCTCAAAGTTTTATTTTATTTAAACCAAAGGATATTGTTAGCGGCGATTTTTATTTCTTTCACAAAAATGAACATTCTGTTTTTATTGCTGCTGCGGACTGCACCGGACATGGCGTACCCGGCGCATTCATGAGCATGATAGGTTCAGAACGTTTGACAGATGCGGTGCAAAAAAGTAATGACACGAGTGAAATATTATCGCTGTTAAATACAGGCGTAAAACATTCTTTACATCAATCCGATAAAGATGAATCGACAAGAGATGGAATGGATATAGCAATTTGTGGTGTTGATACAGAAAAACGCATCATAAAATACGCAGGTGCTAATCGCCCGATCTGGATCATAAGAAAAGATTCCAATACTGTGGAAGAAATTAAAGCCACGAAAAAAGCAATTGGCGGCCGCACCGAAGACGGTCAGCATTTTGAATCACACGAAATAAAATTGAAGGAAGGTGATACATTTTATATTTGTACCGATGGATATGCAGATACATTCAATGGTCAGAATAATAAAAAACTAACCACCAAAAAATTCAAGGAGCTTTTGCTAAAGACCCAATACAAAACAATGCCTGAACAGGAAAAATATTTAAATGAATTCATTGAAAAATGGAAAGACGGAATTGAACAGGTTGATGATATTTTGGTTATAGGCGTCCGGTTATAATTATGTAAGTTCTAACCCTTTTTATTTTTCCAATTTAATTCACGATATTTATGGCATGTTCCGGTTCTTGTATATATTAATTCTCTTCTCCGTACTTTCAATCTCTAAAGCACAAACAGGTTATAAAGATCTTGATACTGCTAAATACAGTAAAACAGATATTTTAAATACTGATGCCAATACAAAAACAAAAGTTTTTTATAAGAATGTCGAAATAAGTAAAATACAACGTGACTTTGTTGGCGGTTCATTTAGTTCCACAACCATTTATTATATTAAAGACGGAAAATTATCTCAATCAGTTTATGCATCCCTGCGGAAACCAAATGCTTATTTCGAAGAGCATCTTTATTTTTCAAATGGAAAGTTAGTTAAGTGGATTACTTCAGATAATAAAAAAGGGGTTCCGGGCTCCGTGGCATTTACTGATAAAGAAAAATTATCGCTCCATTTTTTTGAAGTGGAGTTCAGTGAGGTGAAGACTAAGATAAAAAAATAGAAAAGCTTCTTCCCTTTTAAATTTTATTCCCTCCAAACCAATCATTTACAGAGTTTTCCTTAAAATAAATTTGTGCAACCAATTAATTGCATATATATTTGCTACCGAATAGTTGCATATTATTATTTACCAATGAGAAGAGATGTATTTCAGGCTATAGCCGACCCCACCCGCCGGGCGATTTTAAGTCTAATTGCTTTAGGAGCTATGACGCCTAATGCGCTGGCCGAACATTTTGATTCAAGCAGACAAGCTGTATCTAAACATATAAAAATATTAGTGGAATGCGAACTCGTGAAACAAGAACAAACCGGCCGCGAAATATATTACCACTTTAATCCAAAAAAAATGAAAGAAGTAGATAAATATCTCGAACAGTTCCGGAAAATGTGGGAACAGAAATTCGATAATCTCGATAAATTATTAACCAAATTACAATCTAAAAATAAAAAATAATGAAAGAACCATTTACTATCGAACGCACTTACAAAGCACCGGTTTCACTAGTGTGGAAAGCCATTACCCAAAAAGAATTAATGAAAGAATGGTATTTCGACCTGAAAGAATTTAAACCGGAAGTCGGATTTGTTTTTGAATTTTATGGCGGACCAAGTCCTGAAAAACAATATTTACACCGCTGTGAAATTATCGAAGTGATCCCTGAAAAAAAATTAAAACATTCTTGGGAATATGTAACATACAGCGGGAAGTCGTATGTTACCTTTGAATTATTTCCTGAAGGTAATTCCACCAGACTAAAATTAACCCACGAAGGTTTGGAAACATTCCCTCAAAGCAATCCTGATCTTGCAGAAAAGAATTTTGCAGAAGGCTGGACTCAAATTATTGGAACATCATTAAAAGAATTTGTAGAAAAAAATAAAAACCATGAGCAAACAAACTATTATTAAAAAAGACATTGCCAAAAAACAATTAATAACGACCCGCGAATTTGCAGCACCGGTTGATCTGGTTTGGCAAGCCTGGACCGACCCTGAAATAATTGATCAATGGTGGGCACCAAAACCCTGGAAAGCAAACACAACGAAAATGGATTTCCGCAATGGAGGCACATGGCTTTATTATATGCAAGGTCCTGATGGCACAAAACATTATTGCCGAGCAGATTTTAAAGATATCGTTCCGCAAAAAAGTTATACCGGACTGGATGCTTTTTGCGATGAGAAAGGAAATATAAATAACGACTTCCCAAAAACAGAATGGAAAGTTACATTTGCCTCAAGCGAAGCAGGAACACTCGTTACAATTGTCATGACATTTGCTGATGTAGCTTCAATGGAGAAAATGATCGAAATGGGCTTCGAACAAGGCTTCACCATGGCACACGGTAATTTGGATGAGTATTTAGCAGCGAAATTTAAATTACGGAACGAATTAAATAAAAACACCGCACCACGCGTTGTAACCTATTTAAATTTTCCCGGCACAACAGAAGAAGCATTTAAATTTTATAGATCTGTTTTCGGAACTGAATTCGGCGGCAAAGGCATACAACGCTTCGGTGATATTCCTGCAGAAGCCGGTCACCCACCCGTTGCTGACAATGTAAAGAAAATGATATTACATGTTGAACTCCCAATTTTAGGCGGACATATTTTAATGGCAACCGATGCGCCAAAAGAAATGGGAATGGAAGTCATAGAAGGGAACAACATGCATATTTGTCTTGAACCTAAAACAAAAGCGGAAACCAAAAAATTATTCGACGGACTTTCGAAAGGCGGAACCGTAATAATGCCGCTGGAAGATATGTTCTTCGGTTCTTATTTCGGAGAATGTAAAGATAAATTCGGAATTAACTGGATGTTTAATTGTTCGGAGAAGAACTAAAAAACACTCACCTGATAGGTAGAAACGCGGGCTGATCATCCGCGTTTTTTATTGCTAAAATCTTTCTATATTTAGAGAACAAATTGAAGAAAAAAACAAAGAAGTAATTGATAGCGTAAACTATGCTCTTCGTTTACAAAAATCGTTAATGCCAACAGAATTTTACATCAACAAGACTTTAAGCCGTTTAAAAGAGAATTAGAGTAAGTTTTGTATCTTTATAAGATGCAGCTAAAACCCATTTCTAAATATTTTTTTACTTTTTTCGTTTTCATTATCTGTAAATTGACTTTTTCTCAAAGCGATCCGTATACTGATTCGCTTTCAAAAATTTTTTTAAAACAAGCAAGCGATAGCAATAAGATAATAGCCCTTAATGATGCTGCCGGTCAATTAATAAAGAAAAATATTTTAAAGGCAACTGAATTTGCCAATGAAGCTTACAAATTATCGGTAAAACTTAACTATAAGAAGGGCCGGGCCAAAGCTCTTGGAAATCTTGGTATGATAAACGGTTATAAGGGTGATTTTGAAATAGCACAATCCTACTACGAAAAATCGCTACAGTTAAGAGATAGTATTGGCGATAAATTGGGCGTTGGCAAAATGCTAAATAACATTGGTAATTTATGGCTCCGCCGCGATTTCTTGCCTAAAGCTCTTGGTTATTTTCAGAAGGCTGATGTAATTTTTGAAAAAACCGACAGTTCATTGCATGCCGTTTTATTACGGAATATCGGATCAGTTTATTCTGCACAAAAAAATTTCAAAGATGCTTTAATTAATTTTAATAAAGCTTTTAGGATTTCGAATGCGCTTGGAAATGAAACCGAAGTCGGAGCATTATATACCGAATTTGCAGTTGTAGCTTATTATGAAAGAAAATTTGATTCCTCAGCATTTTTCCACAGAGAAGCTCTTAAAATACAAGAAAAATATGGTAACGTAAGCGGTATGGCAAATTCATATAATAGTCTCGGTATCATTTTAGCTGAAACAGGAGATTACAAAAGATCAATAGAATACCGTCAAAAATCCCTTGCAATCGCAATTGAGCTAGGAAATACAGAACAGGAAGTTTTTACTTTGCAAGGACTTGCAGATGTGTACAATTTATCGGGCGATTTTATTCAGGCGCAAAGGTATGCCGAAGAAGCACTCGAAAAAAGCAAGCAGCTTGGAATACTTTCTGCAAAATCAGATGCCTACCTAACGCTTTCACGGATTGCTTTTAGCAGGGGGCAATTCAAAGAAGCTTATCTAAATCACATCAAATACGCGGATATCCGTGACAGCGTAGCCGGTGAAAGCATTCAGAAAGAAATGGCTGAAATGAAAACCAAATATGAAACAGATAAAAAAGAAAAAGAGAACAAGCTTCTTACTACACAAAAAGAATTGAACGAACAAACTATAAAACAGCAAAGAACATTTTCCTATTTTATCATTGGCGGATTAATGCTTACGATGGCCCTGGCGTTTTTTATTTTTAGAAGTTACAGGATAAAACGCAAAGCCAATATCGAATTAATCCAAAAAAATGAATTGATCGACAAGCAGAAAAAGGAAGTAGAAACTAAAAACAAACTTGTTGAAGCACAAAAAGAGTTAATTGAAGAGAAAAATAAGGACATCATTGACAGCATTACCTATGCACGCCGAATTCAAACATCGTTATTGCCGACAGAAAAATACATTACAAAAAGTTTAAACAATTTAAAGAATAAGCGCTAATTGACGATAACTTTACTAAATTTAATAATCGAAGAGGAATCCGAAACTTTAAAGAAATAAGTTCCTTTATTAAAATTACTAAGATCGATTTTATTTTCACCGGCTTTTAAAATTTGAAACGCCGTTTTTTCTCCAAGTATATTATAAATTTCAAGGGTTACTTCTTCATTGGTTTTAATAAACACTTCCTGACCAGCCGGATTCGGATAAATAGAAAATTCGTCCTTACCTTTACAGTTTTCCGCTGTTATTAATTCGGAATACTTGAATATCCTGTCAAGATCAGTCTGCTTTAAACGGTAATAGATTGTCGTCTTTAAAGGATACTTATCCGTAAATTCATATTTAATTAATGTTGAGGAATTTCCTGCACCGGGAATTTGTCCGACTCCTTCCCAATTTTGAGTATCATAACTGCGTTCAACGGTAAAATAGCTGTTGTTTTTTTCGGTTAGTGTTTGCCATTTTAAATTAACTGCATCGCCATTGCATTCAGCATTAAGCGAAACTAATTCAATTGGTAAAACTGAAGCAGGAGTAATTGCGGAAGGGCATTCAGCAATCCATCCGGATTGACCACCTGTATTATTTAAGGTAACAGTGGTAAAAGAACCCGTTGAATTTACTTGCCACGCTACATCGCCGCAACAAGAACTGGTGAAAAAACTTATTACCATTCCGGCTACAGTAGATAAACAAACTAAACTACTAACTGAACCTGTTCCTCCTGAACCACCGGTGAGAACATTGGTACCACTGTCGTTTGTATTAACAGAGCCTGCTTTTAGAACTGTACTTGATACAGGTGCCGAAAACGACCACGAAACAAAACCTGCTGAGCTGCCGCCATCCCATGGGTTTGATCCTGCAAATGAACCTGCATTGCATCCCGCCGGAGCTCCCAAATAGGAAGAACTGCTCGTACCGTTAAGCGTGCAAGTTATACCGGCAATGGCCGGACAAATTACAGGAGCAGCATTCTGAACATGATTAGGATTAGGATTTACTGTTTTGAGAGCTATAGTTTCTTCCTCCGTTTTTTCTGAAACAAAAAACTGAGGTGTTAGTCTGGTAAATCTTCCGGTAGCATCATATTCATAAATTGAAAAATGATAAACAGTACCAGCCGTTAAACCACTAACTTTAATTGAGCTTTGATTTCCTTTATAAATAATAAAACCTTTTCCGCAAGCAGTTCCCGAGCCAAAATAGGAACTTGGTATATACTCATTTCCATTGGCGAGGTCAATTATTTCATTACTTAAAGATGCAATAACTATAACATTTTTACCGGCTTGATGTATCCATTCCAAATTCATTTTAGCTGATGAAGCAAGTATTGACGAAGAAGGGGTTTGTTTTTTATTTAGATTTAGAATATTTCCTGAAAAGGAAAATGAATTAATGCTTTTAAAACTCAATAAAGCTATTAAAGAGAATAAAAAATAAATCTTCTTTTTGTATATTAGCTTTGCCTTCATTTACTTAAAAAATTACACTATCAAATATATTCATTTTAAAATCTAAAACAAGTCAAATTGACAGTTTTTATCATTTTTCTTGAGTTAAATCGATTTATTATATTCCTTCGGCAAGCTCAGGGCAGGTTCTCCTCATTTTAAGTTATAATCTTATGCCTATAACTAAAATATCGTCAATCTGCGGCGTTTTACCGCGCCAGGCTTCAGTTTCTGTTTCAATGATCTTAGATTGAATGACCATGCTTTGATCTTGTATTCTTAATAGTAAGGCTTCAAAATTACTATCTAAATATTTATCATCATGTTCGCCGCCGAACTGATCACAATAACCGTCAGTATATAAATAAAACGTATCACCATCCTGTAATTGTAAAGTCTCTTTTTCAAAAACAATTTGTTTTTTGGTCACCAGGCCTAATGGATATTTACCAACCTTCATTTTCCTTATTTCACCATTACGTACTAAAATTAAACTTCGACCGGAAGAAGACACTTCAAATGTTTTATTTTTTTGATTGATCACACACAAAGTAATATCCATTCCATCCACAGTATCACTTTCCTGTTCGCCTTTCTTTAAAGCAGTAACCAAACCATCGTGCATTCTTTTTAGGATCTCAAGCGGATCGATAATTCCCTGACTCTTTACAATATCATTCAGCAAACTATTTCCGATTAAACTCATAAAAGCTCCTGGTACACCATGACCGGTACAATCAGCTGCAGCAACTAAAATAGTTCCTTTATAATTGGTGAACCAATAAAAATCGCCGCTCACTATATCTTTTGGTTTAAAGAAAATAAATGATTCGGGAATTAATTCATTTAATTTTTCTTTAATTGGAAGGATCGATTCCTGAATACGTTTCGCGTAACGGATGGAAGATGTAATGCTGTGATTTTTCTTTTCAATTAATTCATTTTGTTTATCCACCAACTCTTTTTCTTCACGCAATTCTCTTGTTTTCGCTGTAACTTGCGCCTCAAGTCTTGCCTGCGTTTTTCTGAGACGATTGATACGTGTTTTGAAAAAAGAATACACCAATAATATAAAAGTTAAAGCTACAGCAATTTTAAACCATACTGTTTTCCAGAATGGCGGCACAATGGTTAATTTAATAACGATACCATTTTCATTCCACGTACCATCATTATTTGAGGCTTTCACCATAAAAGTATATTCGCCCGGATCTAAGTTTGTATAAGTTACAAAACGGTTCATTCCCGGTTTTATCCAATCTTTATCGAATCCAACCAGCTTATACGAATACAAATTCTTTTCAGGCAATGTAAAATCCAAAGCAGAGAATTCAAATGAGATCACATTCTGATCGTGCTCTAATGAAATTTCTTTTATATCCACCGGGTAATTTCCTTTATTATATTCTTCACCAAATATTTTTATACTGGTAATAA
>DATMPR010000065.1:0-7341 GCA_035567575.1 Bacteroidia bacterium | reverse complement strand
TAATAATACTTTGAATTGGAAAAAAACCGGAATAGGTTTGTATTCAACTTATACAGCTCCACCACAACCATGGAGTCCCGGAACTATTATAACCGGAGAATTTACAACGGCGAATGATTATCTTGGTTTTAGAAAAATAGCCGGTTCTGATACAATTTATGGTTGGTTTTTGCTGGATATGACAAATACTTTAAAAATAAAATCTTTTGCCTATGAAAATCATAGTGTCGGTATACAGGAATTAAATACAAAAGGGAGCATTTGATTATTTATCCAAATCCGGTTTCTGTTGTTTTATATATTTCAGCCAAGGACGACGAGTTTAAAAATGCAGAAGTGGAAATAACAAATTACTTAGGCCAAACTATTTTAAAATTACCTTTTACAAACACAACTGATGTTTCAAAATTGGCAAATGGCATTTATACTTTGAGAATTACAACGAAAGAAAATCAGAGTTTTTATTCGAAATTCGTAAAAGAATAATATTACTTCACCACCAAGATCGCCCACGAAACTTTTAGCATGTAATGAATACTTCTGAAACCGCTGATGGATGAAGTTCCTCCATCTCTCGCATCCATTTTCACGGGAACTTCTTTTATGTGAATGCCTCTTTTAATTAAGTGCAAAGCGGATTCTGGCTCTGGATATTTTTTGGGATAATATTTCACGCATTCTTCAATTGCTTTTTTATTGAATGCACGGTAACCTGATGTGCAATCGGAAATAGTTTGTCCGCACCTTAATTTTATTAATGCACTTAAAAATTTTATTCCGGTTCTGCGTAAAAAACTCGATTGAAAACCTTCTTTATCAATAAAACGCGAGCCAATACACACGTCCGTTTCGTTACTTAAAATGGGCGTTATAATTTTAATTAATTCTAGTGGCGGGTGTTGCCCGTCGCCATCCATTTGCACTGCAATATCAAAATTATTTTCGTGAGCATATTTTAAACCGATTTGCACGGCGCCGCCAATGCCTAAGTTTTGCGGGAGATCTAAATAATGGTCGCTGTGTTTTTTAATTTCGGAAAGCGTATTATCAGTGGATGCATCGTTCACCGGTAAAGCAATAAATTCGCAATTAGGTAGGTTAATATTTTTTAATTGTTGCAGTATATTACCAATGCTTTGTTCTTCATTAAAGCAGGGGAGGATAATGAGTATTTTGGCGATTTTATCCAATTTATTGAAATGCTAAGGTATCATTTAATTTTGTGGGAAAATCGGTGATTTTGAAGCTTAAATTAAGACATTTTACGTATTTTTAGCTCTTAAATTATGATCAAACAGCTCCTGGAAAATAAAGCAAGGCTCCTTAAAATAGGAGTGTTTATTGCTATATCTTTTTTCTATTTGGAGCGTAGTCTTAACGATTTTCCGGAACCCTTCATAAAGGGAGACGGAATTGAGTATATCCTTATGACAGAGGCTTTGCATAATCATGGCACTCCTGATATTACTTTTCAGGATATGATTAAATTTAAGAAACGCTTTAGCAAATACCATAGTTGGAATGACTTATATGGTCACGAAACTTATGATCATTGTATTGATTTTTTTAAAATTGCGAAAGACACTTTAAAAGAAAGCACTCACATGGGTTTTTTCTGTAATAAAAATAAAAAATGGGTATGTCAGCACTTTTTTTTCTATTCGTTAATTAATTTGCCTGCTTATTCTTTTGCTAAACAATATGGGCCAATCCGTACATTTTATATAACCAATGCAATTTTTGTATTGATCACTTGTTTCGTGCTTTTATTTTTCACCCCTTTTTCTTTGATCAATCAGATCTTATCGGCACTTTGTTTTTGTTTTACATCCTGCTATTGGTATTTAGGATGGCATCATACGGAAATTTACACATCTTGTTTAGTGGCTTGTTCATTAGTAGCACTATTCCGGAACAAGAATAATCTGGCCATTTTTTTGTTGGCCCTGGCTTGTTTGCAAAACCAACCTCTTACTTTATTATTAGGATTATATTGTTTAATTAAGTTACACAAAACCGGATTTAATATTAAGAATATTATTACAACGGGTATGTTAGCATGTATAGCTTTAATACCACCAATATATTATTATATCAATTTTGAAACCACTAATCTTATTAAAGATGCGGGTTACTTAGATACAAAATATATTACCTTGAACAGAGTAAGCGGTTTTTATACGGATCTTAATCAAGGAATGATCTTAACAATTCCTTTAGTACTGATTTTTTATGTTCCGCTGCTTTTTATTGAAGCTCGTAAAATGTTTAGGAAACAAGTACCATTCGACTTTAGCATTTTAATTCCGATTACGGTAATAATTATAAGTACTACCGTTGCAAGTATGGGTAATTGGAATCATGGCATGGCTATAATTAACCGTTACGCTACTTGGCTTAGTATAACTATTTTAATACATACATTTTATTTAACACATAAATTGAAAGCAACGGCGTCTATAGTTTTGTTTAATTGCTTTTTTGTCACTCAAGTATGGACAACATTATATCATCAACAATTTAATGAAAACGACTGGAGCTCTTCGCATTTTACGCCTTTGGCTAAATGGGTTTTGAGAATGCACGAGAGTTGGTATAATCCTGACCCGGTAATATTCGCCTTTCGGAATCAGCCCGCTGTCTCCTTATGGGCAGAAAATTCACCTTTGATTTATTTCTACCATAAACAAGTTAAAAAAATATTAGTGCATAGGGAAAAAATAGATAATCTTAAAGATCTTGGTTTTTCGGATGAGACAATCGCAAACATAAGATCTCATATTCATTATAATTATGATTGGGGATATGTGCCCATGAAATACTTTAAAAGTACTTTAACCGGAGAGCAAATATATGCATCGCTCAGAAAGAAAAAAGTAGATGCGGTGTACGTTAAAATTTTTACGTCAACAACCTGGATGAATCAAATTAGGGAAAAAGCAAAAAGCTGGGGAAAAACATTTGAAGAAGCCTGTATGATGGATGCTGAATATATTGTATCAACGGAAGAACAAAGGCAGGCTGCAGACTAATGAAATATCTACAACTTATACGCGTTCAACAATGGCTGAAAAATTTTTTCATTTTCGCCCCATTGTTTTTTTCCGGTCATTTATTTGATGTAGACAAATTAATACAATGCGCTTTAGCATTTTTAGCCTTTAGTTTAAATGCAAGTAGTATTTATATTATTAATGATTATAAGGATATAGAGAAAGACCGTTTGCATCATGTCAAAAAATTACGGCCATTAGCAGCAGGAACAGTTACTAAGGCAACAGCGTTATCTCTTTTTTGTTTTTTAGCAATTGTATCTTTTGCGCTCGCATATTATATTCATTTGAATTTCGCTATTGTCATTGGCGTTTACTTTGTCATGAATCTGCTTTACTCGTTTGGACTAAAGAAAATTTCCTTGGTTGATATTTTTATTATTTCCATTGGTTTTGTCTTGCGTGTTACGGCGGGTGGTGTAGTTGCAGGAATTGAAATATCGCATTGGCTGTACATCATGACTTTTTTAATTGCTTTGTTTATCGCATTTGCTAAACGGCGCGATGATGTATTACTTGAAATGGAGACTGGCGAAAAAATGCGCAAATCCATTTCAGGATATAATATTGAATTTATTTCTTCAGCTTTAAGTATTTTATGCGGTATTTTAGTTGTATCATATTTACTTTACATCACTTCGCCCGAAATTACTTTGCGATTTCAAAATAAACACGCGTATATTTCAACGGTTTTTGTGATCATGGGCATTTTACGGTATTTACAAATTACTTTGGTGGAAGGCAATAGCGGCTCGCCAACTAAATTGTTTATTAAAGATCGTTTTTTGCAGATCGCAGTTATTTTATGGATGTTGTTTTTTGCAGCAATAATTTATACGAAGTAAAATGAACAATTCTGAGATCATTAAATTTTTGACTTCTAAAGCCACCAACGCCGGTTTTGTAGATAAATTAAAAATAAAATATAGGCCTATTATTTGTCCGTTCAATGATCTTATCGATTTCGCAAAAGCCAAGAGATCGGTTTTTGATATTGGCTGCGGTTCCGGACAATTTTGCGCGTTAATTGCAAAATATACAAACGTTGAAAAAATAATGGGCATTGAGATCAATGAACGATTGGTTAAAAATGCCAATGAAGTGAATGAGGAATTCAGAACAAACAAAAACATTAAATTTGAAGTATTTGACGGAAAAGTTATTCCGGATGAAATAAAAGACTATGATCTGGTTTATATGATAGATGTCTTTCATCATATCCCGCCGGACCAACAAATTTCTTTTATGCAACAGCTGCAGCAAAAAATGAAAGCGGGAGCAGTTTTAATTTTTAAAGATATCGATGCGGGCTCTCCATTAGTTCTTTGTAATAAAATGCACGATATGGTTTTTGCCGGGGAGATAGGAAAAGAAATTTCTGTTACAAAAGCCAAAAACATGTTAAGTAAGACTGGTTTTAAAATAAACAATTGCTTTAAAAAAACAGTTTTTGTATACGCACACTATTTTGTTATTTGCGAAAAACAGTAATGAGTAAAACACTGGTATTATTTGATTTCGACGGGACACTTACAAAACGTGATACCTTTCCGCAATTCATTTTCTTTTCGCAAGGGTATTTAAAAGGACTCTGTGGATTTCTTGTTTTTTCGCCAATGGTATTATTATTTTTCCTTAAAGTTGTTAGCGGAGCAAGGTTAAAAGAGAAAGTGGCTGCATATTTTTTTAAAAGTATAAATCAGGATGAATTGAAAATAAAGGGAAAATTTTTTATTGAGAATTTAAGCGCGACAGATGGCTTTAATGATCCGGTAATGAAAAGTCTGCAGAATTATAAAGCAGCGGGCGTAGAAGTTTGCATAGTCTCAGCTTCTTTGGATATTTGGATTGAACCGTTTTGTAAACAATTTAATTTGAATTATCTGTGTACTGAATTAGGTTATGAGAATGGAATTTGTTCAGGCACTTTTAAAACACCAAACTGTAACAATAATGAAAAAGCCGTCCGGATCAGGCAAAAATATAACCTAAATGATTTTTCTAAAATTGTTGCGTATGGAAATAGCAATGGCGATAAGGAAATGTTTGAACTGGCAACTGAGACTATACTAATTCGAAATTGATTTTTGCCGCCATTTATCAATTGGTCTTTCAACAATAAAATGAATAAGTATTGAAATAACAAGAGTAATGCTAAAACAAAGCAGACCTAAATGGTGTTGTTTAATATTACAGCTCCGCAAATAGATCAGTACCGGGAAATGCACAATATATAATGGGTAAGAAAGTTCTCCAATTAAACGGTCGGCCTTGCTGTGTTTGGTAAGATCAAATAAACGCGGCACCATAAGGGTAAAACATAAGATCAGTATCATCGAAAATAAAGTATAAGCAAACATTAAAACAATGCACCCTGCAAAAAGCAGAATTATTTTTTTATCAGTTAGCTCAAAGTTCTTATTTTTTGAATAATGCCAGGCTAAGGCACCTAAAGCAAAATAAATAAAGCTGGCAGGAAATAAATGGTATTGGTAAATAATATTAAGGTTATTACTTAATACAAAATAAAAATAATAAAGAACGCCAATCCCAAAATAGATCCAAACTCGTTTAAGTGATCTTAAAATAAAAGGCGCCATTAAATAAAATACCATTTCCATACTAATACTAAAAGCCGGTTGATTTACAAGTAATGAAGCACCATTAGAGTTTGCGTTAAGAAAAGCAGGAAAGTAGTGGAGATGGCAATTATCTAAACTTAGTAACCAAAAAGAATCTGTTCCTAAAATAAAAATATTACTTAACCACACATAAGATTTAACCATTAAGCCGCAATAGGTAGTCATTTTTATAATAGTGCTTCCAACAGGAGTAAAGATACAGGCTAAAATTAAAACAATAATGTAAGTAGGCCATAACCTAAGAAAGCGATTGCCATAAAAGCGTAATGTATGACCTTGGTATTTTGTATTTAAAACCATCGCCATGTAAAATCCTGAGATAATAAAAAAAAGCGCTACCGACTGACGACCATCAATTAAATAAGTTGCCCACATTGGATAAGGTTTTCCGTGCGGCAAAGGAATGCCAATGCCAGAGGCGTGTGAGGCTATCACTGAAAGCGCTAAAAGAAATCTTAAGATACCCATGTTAAATATATTGATAATAAATCATTTTTCGTATTAATCTGGCATGCGGTCTATGCTTACTTTATTGAATTGAAAATTAAATGAGCCGCTTAGTTTCATGCGGCATTCTATTAAGCTACGAAATGTTTTAGTATCTACAGTTAACGAAATGGTATAAGGCTCTCTGCTTTGTATTTGAGTAAAATTAATTGTTTTAGTTGCCAGAATAATTCCACCCCAGTTTTCCGCAACGTCAAAAATGATACCTCCGTTCTGTTTAAAGGTTGGCGAAAAAAGAAGTTCAAAAGTTACCTTATGTTTTCCCGGAGGTAGTTTACAGAAAGGACCATACACAAAAAATTCGACAGGATAATATTTTGTAGAATCAGTTATAAAAGGTGTTCTTAATCTTTCTGCTTCACTAAGTGCTAATGTTCCTTTATATTGATCAGGAGCTTTTGGATAATAAACCGTATGCAAATCTGCAAGCTGGTACCGACAAAAGGTAACATTGCTTATTTTTTGCGGTAATCCGGTTTTGATAAGACTGAGTCCGTATTGTTTGACTGTATCCGGAAAGTTATTGAGCCACTCTGTGCCAATTATAAAAATATTTTTTTTAGATAAAACGCTATCAACCATTCGGGGACACCTCACATAATCGTGTTCATGAGATGTTGTTTTAATATTCATGTCGGAATTAATCCCTAAAATATAAGAGTACCAATAATTACCAATCACCCCCGAATTAGCAAGCGGCTTAAAGAGCGAGATCCTTTTTAGAGAAAAATTCCTGGCATCATTTTTATAATAAATAAGTTGATTTTGAAATGTAACAATGCTGTATGAAATTATACCCGCAATATAAACTGCTTGCAAAGCAATCTTAATTTTTCCATCCAATGAATCTAAATAAATTACTATTGCAAAAATGAGGAACAAATATGGGTATATAAAATAGCGGAACCCATAACCATTAAGTGCTACCCAATTAGAAAACATTAAAAATAAAAAACTAAAAATGGCATTTAGTAAAAAGAAAACAGATAACGCAGAGGGCTTTTTTTTATTTTTTATATAGCGGAACAGCGTGATCAGGGTTAAAGAAATGCCTAGCGTAAAAATAATAAGATTATGAACTGAGATAAACAGGTTATGAATACGAAACTCGAACGAATCCCGGAAATTAAGCCAAAAAT
>DATMPR010000064.1:0-2947 GCA_035567575.1 Bacteroidia bacterium | reverse complement strand
AAATAATCGAAAAAATTAGTACCGGTTAGTTTTTTCCTTGTAATACCGGTAATATTTGCTAAAGCTTCATTCATGTCGGTAATTTTTCCTTCCGTATTAATAGTTACTAATGGGTCTAAACTGGCTTCAATTAAACTACGTGCGTACTCAGAAGATTGTTTCTGAGTAGCAGAATCGTTCTTTGGATTAACTATTTTCATTGAAAGTAGTTCTTCATCTCTTTTTTGAATCTTCATGGCTTCTGTTATTGAATAGTCGGTTAAAAATCTTCTACTTTTTGTTTTAATAGCACAAAGGTGATTAAGTAACAGGCACAGAGTGTTATTGAACTATTGTAATTAGTTACATTATTCACACGTTTCTTAAATAAAAAGAGCGTTGTTTAATAGACAACGCTCTCGTATTATTTTTAAACAAACTATTTTGAAATTGTATTCCCAGCCATTGTAACTGCTCCTATTCTTGCTAATGCTCTGCCGTCTAAGGTTGCTCCGGTGTTAAAAGAGATTGACTGCATTGCCATAATTGTTCCTTTCATAACCGAAGTAGTTCCAAAAGTTGCAGAACTTCCCACTTGCCAGAAAATATTAGATGCTGATGCGCCACCGCTCAAAATAACACTTCGCCCGGATGTTGTTGTAAGGGCTGAAGCAATTTGAATAATAAAAACAGCATTTGGATTACCTTTAGCATCAAACGTAACATCGCCTGATGATATCGCCAACGAAGAAGTTGATTTATACAACCCGGGAGTAAGCGTGAGTCCGCCAATGTTTCCTGATAAAGTTACCATATCGGTGCTTGTTCTTCCGGCCGCATCATTATATGCCGCAGTTAGATCCAATTTTGCTTGGTTTGCGGCAGCGTCATTAATGTGCTGTGTACCATTCAATATTCCCGGAGGGAATCCACCTACAGAAGAGCCAGGACTTAATCCAAGATCACCTGTAATTATTGTTCCGCCGGTACTCGTTACCCCTGTACCTGCTAAAACAGCAAAGTTAGCTGCTCCGGCTAAAGCTATTGATGCTTGGGTATTTGTTTGAATTGGTATAACCACAAGAGTTCCTGATGAAGATGGAGTCGCAGTTTCCTTTTTACATCCTGCCACTAATACAACTGATGCTATCGCAAAAGCCGGTAATATTTTTTTTAGTTTCATATTTTTGTTTTATTTCCGCACTGGCGGTACAGTTGTGAATTTATTTCACATGACAAAATTGGGAAGATTTGAAAGAGTGATTGTTATATAACTGTAGAAATAAGTTACAGAATTCATTGAGAAATTTGAAATAACTCTTTATAGGAATTACATTGTTCAGGCTTGATTTACGGAATTATTTCCGCAATTCCATTTTTCCGCTTTTGGTTAAATCTATGTGAAAAGATTCTTTTATAAGACTAGTTGATTCTACAATTGCATTCATTGATAATTTATAGTCGTACTTATCCTTATCCCTTAACACATCCCAAATAATCTTGCCCATCCGGTTAATATTTATTTTTATAGGAAGAATAATAATAGTTGCGCCATTTGGTTTAATATGAATCACTTTCCTATAATTACCTTTCGCATCTCCTTGCTTTAGGATTTTTATTGAATAATACATTTCTTTTACAGACAAAACCACGTTTGTGTAATTAATTATTTTAACCATTACATTCGCTGTTATTGTCCTTAACCGAACTTTTTTATATTCTACTTTCACCAACTCTAATTCAGGCGGGTGCGGTATTTTTATTTTAGCCGTTCTGCTAAATGGGATCTCCCCATTCCAAAATGGAGTAGAAATTTGGAGAGAAATATTAACAGTATATCCTGCGCTATCTCCTTTTTTCCGTTCCGATTTTATGCCTCTCATAAGACTTCTATGCGGAATTTTCACTAAAAAATTTACCGTATCACGTCCATAACCCGGTAGTTCAATACCTAAATATTCCGTGCTTTGCAAAAAAGTTTTATCGAATAAATCTATTTTGTATTTGATCGTATCAACACCAGTTTGAAAAAATACTTTACTTTTTATTTCAAGCTGAGAATTAATATAAGAAGTGTCGCTATTCATTTTAATATGAACGGTTCCCACTTGTTTAATCTCAGGTCTGTAATGTGAAATGATACGAACTCTGAAAATAAAAATACAAAGAACCGCTGCAAATATTAAAACAAGAATAAAAAGGCTTAGGTATTTAATTTTCCCTTTCATTTCCCGGCCTCTAATTTTAATTAATTTCTGTAATCGTTAATTCAACTCTTCTATTTAATTGTCTTCCTTCCGCATCATCGCTGCCATCCGGTTTTGTATTCGGAGCAACAGGTTTAGTTTCTCCGTAACCCTTTGCTTTCATGCGACTGGAACTTACGCCATTCTCAATAAGTCTGTTTACCACTGCTCTTGCGCGGTCATCTGAAAGTTTTAAATTATAAGCATCATTTCCTTTACTATCTGTATGACCGGAAATTTCAACTTTCAAATTCGGGTTGCTTCTCATTAATGTAACCAAATTTTTCAGCTCAACGTTTGAAAGCGGACGCAAAGTGGATTTATCAAAATCAAAGAAAATATTATTTAGTACAATTTTAGAACCAACAGTAATAGGATCTAACGTCACAGCTCTATTTATCTCGTAATAATTTGATTCTTTAGGAATTTGCATGTTTTCAGAATAAAACAAATGATTGTCGGCCTGATAAGTAATGTTATAGTTTTTTCCGGGTGTTAGAATAAATAAGAATCGGCCCGTTTTGCTATTTGCTTTATAAATTCCAATAACCTTTTCAGTTTCATTATCTGTAACAGTTATTCTTGCATTTTTTGCAGGATTACCCGATTCATCAATAATAACACCTTTCATTAAAGTAAGCGGTGTTTCTTTTTTATCAGGGAAGGTTGCCATGTAATTATCTTTCTCGCCCAAACCGCCCTCACGAAAAGAAGAGAAATAA
>DATMPR010000063.1:0-2420 GCA_035567575.1 Bacteroidia bacterium | reverse complement strand
AAGTACAGTCGAAAAACCACATCCTTTATTTGTAGCTTTTGTAGAAGCAGCTATCACAAAAAATTAATGAAATTAAAACCCATAGGATATTTTAGCAAATCGCATGGGCTAAAAGGACATTTAATTTTATTTACCGAATATGACTTTTTCCAAGGGGATGCCTTCGGCAAAGATAAACTCAACGTTGTTTTTATTGAGCAGGGTGGTTCTCAAGCGCCATTTTTTATTGAGGAACTGAAACCTTTCAATAATGGTTTTTTAGTAAAGCTGGAAGGCGTAAATGATATTAATGCCGCAGCTCTTTTAAAAAACAAAGAAGTTTTAGCTGAAGAAAAATATACCATTAAAGAAAAAGGATTCGAATATTTGTACTTTACTTTAATTGATGAAATGAAGGGTGAAGTAGGGGTAATTGAAGGTTTGGAAGGAAATATGGCTAACCCATTATTAAAGGTAATGGCAGGCGAAAAAGAGATATTGCTCCCCTTTAGCGAAGAACTTATTATTAAAGCCGTAAAAGCTAAAAAACAACTGTTTTACAGAGCGCCTGATGGATTGATAGAAATGTATTTAGAGGGGTAAAATACCTCAAAAATGGCTTTTACCTTTCCCCAATTAAAAAAAATAAATATCTTTGCCGTCCACATTTAGGTGAGGTGCCTGAGAGGCCGAAAGGACATGTTTGCTAAACATGCGTACGGGAAACTGTACCGAGGGTTCGAATCCCTCCCTCACCGCTGATAAATAACAAAAAGGCGCCATTGGCGCTTTTTTCGTTTTCTGCAACGTTGAAAATCTTGATTTTCATAAGTGGAGGAAAATGAAAAAATATATCCGCTTTTCGCGGATTACTTTTTGTATTGTGACTCAGGGTGACAATGGGATCATGCAAATAATCCTTCCTCAACGCAAAAGGTCGTCTTATTGATGAACTTTTTTATTAATCTCCTAAAGTAGTATATTAGTTCCAAAAATTTAATAATGGGCTTATTTAGGTTAATAATAGTATCGCTTCTTTTTCTGACGTTAATAATCATTATCTGGCGCATGCAGAAATTCAAAGTACCCAGGATGATAACAAGATGGGTCTTACTTCCTTTCTTTGTGTTGTTTTTAATTTCTGTATTGATAAGTAACCATTTGGTGAATAAAGCAGCGGAAAATAAAGTTTATTCGGATGTAAATTTAATTCCGTATCGGGAGACTGCTTTAGTTTTAGGAGCTAATAAAAATTCAGCTCCTTTATTTTTTGACAAAAGAATTGATGCAGCATATATTCTTTTTAAAGCAGGGAAAGTAAAAAATTTCATCGTAAGCGGGTCTGACGGACCGGTTAATTATGATGAAGCTTCGGACATGAAGTCTGCACTTGTATCAAAAGGTGTGCCGGACTCTCTTATTATAATGGATAAGGAAGGGGATCACACCGTTAATTCCATTGTTAGATGTAAGGAGGTATATAATAAAAATAAAATTATTGTTGTCTCACAATCTTATCATGCCGTAAGGGCAGTTTATATTGCCTCGAAAAATGGAATAGACGCCATAGGTTTTTATTCCGGAAACATTGGCGTAATAACCCCGCCAAAAGAATACGTATCAAGAATAAAAGCGGTTTTTTTTAATTTTAAGTAAGTTAAAACTAAACTATTGCAAGCAGCCATTGTTATTATTTCTTCTGAATTACTTTGTTCTAATATACTCAGGCATTTTAAATAGTTAAAAACCTAAATAGATTTCTGAATAATAAAATAAGGAATTTTTTAAACGAGATATTCTCGAATTAATTCAACATCTTTAAAAACTCATCTTCATTGATCATTTTTACTCCAAGGCTTTGAGCTTTCTTTAATTTTTCCGGACCCATATTTTCTCCTGCTAAAATAAAGCTGGTTTTTTTAGAAATGGAACTGGAATTTTTTCCGCCATTGTGTTCTATCATCTCTTTGTATTGGTCGCGGCTGTGTTTTTCAAAAACGCCGCTGATCACAAACGTAAGATCTTTTAATTTATCACTGCCGCCCTGTTGCTGCTCTTCGCTTAATTCAAATTGTAATCCTTTTGCAATTAAACGGTTTATTATTTTTTTATTATCAGGATCGCTAAAATGTTCAGCGATACTTTTTGCAATAATTTCTCCGACTTCATCGATAGCCAATAATTCTTCCTGTGTAGAATTCATTAACACTTTTATTGATTTTACTTTCTTAGCAATTTTTTTTGCAGTGGTTTCGCCTACGTGACGGATCCCAATTGCAAACAGCACACGCTCAAAAGGGATTTTTTTACTGGCTTCAATGCCTTCAATTAAATTATCAGCACTTTTTTCCGCCATTCTCTCCAATGGTAAAAGCTGTTCTTTTTTCAGATCGTATAAATCTGAAATGTTTTTTACTAAACCCGCGTCATATAATTGTCCG
>DATMPR010000062.1:0-4828 GCA_035567575.1 Bacteroidia bacterium | reverse complement strand
TTCTGTCACTAACTTTCGCTTCTTTAAAAACTATTGTTTGCTGATAAATTACCGTATCACGTTTAGAATTTAATGTTGTATATGTGATGTTGTACGTACCTGGGGTATTATAAATAATTGAGTTTTGAGGTGAATCAGAAGTGACTCCATTACCAAAATCCCAATGGTAATATTTAATTGCAGTATCAGCTACAGTATTAATATTAATCGGATTAATTGACCATGGAATAGTGTCATTTCTTAACAAAACCACTCCTACATCATTATTTGGAGTCGGATTATCATTGTTAGTTCTGAAATTACTATCATCACTCGGATAAATTTTTAATGCAAAGTCTGGATGTGGCTGATTATATGATACAAAATTGTTTAAGAAAACATTAAAAGTTAATTGAGCAAAAATGTTTCCTGTAATTTGGCCACCAACAATAAATCCACCTTCATAGCAACTCCATTCTTCAATATTGTAAGTTTTACCTACTTACAGGAACCTCTTCCTTCAATTTATTATAATATTTATGAAAGCTGGGGTACCGCAATTTGTTATTGGCGGATTCGTAAATCATATCTTCCTCTTCAGACTTTATGAAATCGGTAACGGGCTGAGTCTTGTTGGTTGTTTTTGAAAAGTAACTTTCCAAAAAATCCTTATCTGCTTTGTAAAAGGAATCAAGATACTGCGTATATCTTTTCTCATCCATTGTTTTGGTGGACTTTGCCTTGTTTCGACCAGCATCAATGTTCCTAAAGGCTTTTTGAGCAATGTAGTTATTTACAATTGCTCCTTGACCTGTATACTTTATGGTTGAGTCAAATTTATCTGCATCCACCGTCATTTTTAGGTTGTCAGTTGGTGTAAGGAATAAATCGGTTGTTTCTTCTCCACATTGAAAGGAGGCAGGATAAGGTTTTTTCCAATTGAATTTCATGGAGAAATTTCCTTTTTTGTCCAAGGTTGCCGAATCTACAGTGGCCTGCTCAAAGGTTAAATAGTCCTTAAAATAACGAACCAATATTTTTTCAGATTTTGGGTTGGTGATTGTTCCATACAGCGTCACCGAATTTTGTCCGATAACTGTTATGCAAATCAAAAAAAGACTAAAAATTAAAATGTTGTTTTTCATTTTCTATGTTTTATCAAAAATTCAACAGCTCGATCTATTTCGTGCCCAGTTCATCTTTTTATCGGAAAGCTTCATTGCTGTGAATTTTGAAGATTCAAAGTAAAAATAATCAAAAAAGACCGAGATATCCGATTGAAACACGTATTTTGGTTAATATGTCCGCAGAAATTATTTTTTCTTCGGGTATAAGCGAACACTAATTCCACCATTGCAAGGAACTGGTTCGTTATCGCACTCGCAAGGTTTTTGCAACGGAGCGGAATTTAAAATTTTCTTCACTTGATCTTCAATTTCTTTGTTACCCGTCGGCGAAAGTAATTTTATTAAAGTCATTTTACCATCAACGCCAACCATGTAACCAAACCTAACCATTTGGTCGTCGGGGTATTTTTTCGTAATGTTAGTAAACTGTCCCGAAATTGAAAGAAAGTAGTCATTAAACGCATCCTCGTCAATTGGCCTGGATGTTGAATCTACGTCTTTGTAAACTTCAATGCCAAGTTCCTTGTCAAAAGTGGTTTTGCATTTACTTTTTTTCTGCGCATGTCCATTTACAAATCCTAGTGTCAGTACTGTCATTAGTATCAAACGAATTATTTTTGTCATAATATTTGTTTTTTGCCGAACCAAAAGTCTTCCGCGGTTATGTTATGCGAGATAACGTTCAAGCAGGCGTCCGTTTTTTGCTTTGTCAAGTTACACATTTGAGCGCTAACCCGCAAAAAATGGTGCTTGGTGTTAGGCGATGCCAACCGCACACAGTTTTATTTACCGTGCCTGGTTAATGTGTCTTTAATGCAGATATTTATCCAAGTCTGCGAGTTTAATTTCATTGCGTTGTTATTTGTCTGTGTGTTAACCTCGTTAAATTGTCGTAATGCTTTTTTTGAATATCCGTTATGAAACAAAACAATACCCGCGGAAAACTTTGCACTGTCGGATTGAATAAGGTCTGTTTTTATTAATTCCTTTACACGAGCAACTCTTAAGCTGTCACGATACATTATACGCTTTGCTGTCTTGCCGTTGTGAAAGAACAGAAGTCGAGCCATTGTCTGCTTACGATCTGTCTGGTCGGTGTTTTCAATGTGAGCCATTTCTTTGTCGACCGAAATTTTTGTCCTCGGAATAGCAGGTGTCCGCAAATACTTGTTTGAGCAACCGAAGAGGAAAATTATTTGTCCGAGTAAAAATGTCTTTTTCATCGTAGATGTCCGGCTGGTTACGCCTAACTCCCTTATAGCCGCTATAAACATGCGCCTATCTTGCAATTTAAACAAGACAGGCGATAGTGGGTAACGGCTTTGGTGCAATAAATATAGGCCATTTTTTCAAGTAAAAAGTCTAATCGCGTAATAATCCTAAGCAAAGATAATTCAAAAAACAAGAAATGCTTGCAACGATTTGTAGCAATAGTCAATAAAGATTTATTGCTTACTTCTGGTATTTAAAGATATTTATTAAACGACAATTTGTTTAACAATTCTTTTTCTAATTTCGATATTTTCATTGGAGAAATAAAATAAATCGTGCAGTCGGGGTGTTACTTGATAAAATTATAAATTCTAATAATCATCACCCTTATTTGGAAACATCATTTCAATTGTACTTTCAATCTTTGAATCATTGCTTTCTAAAAAGCCATCGTCAACAACACCTTTTACAAGTGTGTCATAAATTTGATATTGGTCGGCATCAATTAGATCATCCTCAATGTTGTTTTCAGCTTCTTCCCGGGTCTCGTATTCACTGCTTTTAACTAGTTTTTTAGCTCTAATATGTTTTAAAATGAACATGATTTATTTGATTAAGGTTTATGTGTAAATTAATAATTGAAAGATTGATTAATTTGCTCCGCCAAACCATCTGAAGGAGCATTTGCGTTAGCATTAATTAAATAGCCTTTTTTATCAATTAATAATACTCTTGGCACAAAGCTAATATTAAATCCAGATAATTCCTTCGATTGGAAGTTTCCCTCAGCGTATAAGTTGATACCATGTAATTTTTTATTTCTAACATAATCCTTCCATTTTTTTATATTATTATTTTCAAGGCTAATGTAAATGAACACAATATCAGAATGTGTATTGGAATTAATTATCTTTTCAAGAAAAGGGATTTGCTTTTTACATGGGCCACACCATGTGCCATGTAAAAATATAACAATGTTCTTTCCAATTAAATTATTAAGACAAAATTCAATGTTATTAGTATCTGGCAAGCAGAAATTCACTTTATTTTTGAAAGTATTTTTTTTAATGAAATATGCCTTAATAAATGCTATATATTTTTTATCAGTGTTAAATGATTCAAATTCTTTCAACAAGTTTTCTGCTTTATTGAAATCTTCAACATTAGAGGCATTATCAATAAGTTCTTTTATTATAAGGGCAATTGCCAAGTCTCTTGTTTTACCTTTTAATTCACTTTTTGCATACGAAAACATGAACTTTGATTTACTTTTGATCTCCACTTTTTTTGCAACACTTCTAAAATAATAATCATCGATAAAAGCTTTAACATAGTATCCGTAATCAGGAAACTCAACTACACTATCGTTAAATGCGTTTTTAGGAAAATTTGCATAAAAGTTGGAATCAGCGAGAAAATAATCGTCAACATTATTTTTATAATAGCTATGATTCATTAAATAATCATATTTTTTTGAAAAGTACTCGTACTTGGTATTCATTTTTAAAAAACGGGTGAAACTATTTGGACAATTTAATACCAAACTTACCGAATCAACCTCTCTAATTCTTTTGGAATACAAAAAATCTAATTGATTTATAAAATCTTTGAATTCACTTTTAATTATTACTCTATATGTAGAATCAAAGCCATTATTACGCCTGTATTTAGAATTGTAAAGGTTAAGATACTTATAAAGTTGATCGTGTTTTACATCAAATTGCATTTTATTTTCTGCAAAATTGATAAGTAAATTAAGCGTATCATTTTTAATTGGAAATATCATTCCTAAAAGTTTGTTACCACATTTTAATTGAACAGGATCTAAAAAAGATATTTTCTTAAAAAAATCCCCCTCTTTATTTATTAAAATAGAATCTATTCTCTCGGAAAAAAACCAAAAATCAACTTTAATTATGTAAATTATTTTTTCTGGACAATTAGTAATATTTCCTTTTATAAAAGCAGATGAATTTTTGGCTCTGCAAAAAAAAGATACACATAGAAAAAAACAAAATATGATATTTCTCATTATTATTTTTAATTAAAAATATTTTTGTCTATACTATAGGTTGAATCGCCTAACAACAATAAATATACAAAATTGCTAGTATACACCCGACCGCAGGGTGGCGAAGGGTCAAATTGTCGAACTAATTTATATATAGATATGTTAAAAATAGTTCGCTTGAAAAGTGTTTTCTAGCTTTCACTGCTCATTAGGTGTCTGGCTGGTGCGCGCAACTAAGGCAAAGCCTGTGTTAGGCGTTGTTTTTTTAAAAAAATTGCCAAGAATGTTTACATACTAGATTGTGAGAATAATAAATTTCTTTAATCGTTTTGTCTTTGTTATTATCTAAAAGATTTGTTAGAAGATCGCAATCTGCCTCTAAATTCATGAATAATTCCTCTTTATTAAAATTTTCTTTATCAGGTCTTAAGATATAATCAATAACGCAAAACGATAAAAGTTTTCCGACATACCATTCTAAATGATTCCATAAATTTGA